>JAPOYQ010000851.1 GCA_026706505.1 Gemmatimonadota bacterium | reverse complement strand
CAAGGGCAACGCCAAAGGCTTCGTGCGCACCTACGCCTTCCTCTCGTCCGTGCTTCCCTACAACGACGCCGACTGGGAGAAGCGCTCGATCTTCCTGAACTTCCTGATCCCAAAGCTACCGGCCCCCGAGGAAGAAGACCTGTCGAAGGGCATCCTCGACGCCATCGACCTAGACAGCTACCGGGTCGAGAAGCAGGCCATGCAGCAGATCCTGCTGCCAGACGAGGACGCCGCAGTCGATCCGGTGCCGACCGCCGGCGGGGGCCACCGCACCGAGCCGGAGCTGGACCGGCTGTCGAACATCCTCAAAACCTTCAACGACCTGTTCGGCGACATCACCTGGGAAGATGCCGACCGCGTGGGGGAACTCATCACCAAGACCATCCCGTCCCGGGTGGCCGCGGACGCTGCCTTCAGAAATGCCCGTCAAAACTCGGACGCCGCCAACTCCCGCATCGAGCACGACAAGGCGCTGCTGCGGGTCATGACGAACGTCATGAAGGACGACACCGAACTCTTCAAGCAGTTCATGGACAACGAGGGTTTCAAGCGCTGGATGACCGACAGGGTGTTTGAGTTGGCCTGCGAGCAGGCAAGCGAACAGTAGGTGCGACCGGCCGGTCGCCCTTTGGCGCGGCATAGCCAAAGGACCCATTTGGCCTTATTTTATAAGTGCTTTAGGCTGTTAGGAGACGAAATTTTCATGGCTACCGAGCCGAGCAAAGACCTAGCGGTTTTTGCCAATCCCTATCCGGACCGCGACTACACAATCGAGTTCTCATGTCCGGAATTCACTTCGATATGTCCCGTAACTGGGCAACCTGATTTCGGCACCATCCACATCCACTACGTGCCCGACCAACAGTGCATTGAGCTCAAATCGCTCAAGCTCTACCTGTGGTCCTTTCGCCAAGAAGGCGCTTACTACGAAGCAGTCACCAACACCATCCTCAACGATTTGGTGGCCGCCTGCGCGCCGCGACGCATGACCGTAGTGGGAGAATTCAATGTGCGCGGAGGCATTTCCGCCGTTGTGACGGCCGAATTTGCCCCGCAGCCCTAACGCCCGGAGACATATCATTTTATCGAATGGAGACTTACAATGGAAGAAGTACGCCAAGACGCCGCTGAGACGGCAGTGGAAGAAGGATCGGAGGACAGCAGCGGCCGGCAAGACCGGGCCTGGTTCCCCTACATCACCAAGGTGCAGTTCGAGCGGTTCCTCTCGCGGCTGGAGACCAAAATTCCCGACCAAATCGACCGCGACTACGTGCGGCCTATTATTCGCACCCCGTCGATGATTCACCGCTTTTTGCGCGGCATCGAATCCATGAACCTGACCGACCGCGACCAAAAGCCCACGGACCTACTGTTGCGGATAGTCCCCAAGGAGACGCGCAAATTCGCCATCGCCGAAGTGATCCGAGACCTCTACAAAGACCTGCTGCCGGAGTGGGAGCAGAACGACGGCAACATGAGCGACGACGCGATTGTCGATTACTTCCGCAACCGCACCGGCATGGGGCGCGATTCGGCCAACAAGATGAAGATGTTTTTCAAATACCTCGTCGCCGAAGCTGATTTTGGCGATCCCTCCGCCCCGCAAGAGGAAGCGGCCGCCGAACCCGAACCCCAAGAACCCGAACCCCAAGAACCCGAACCCCAAGACGAAATTCCCGAACCCGCACCCAAAAAGGAGGCTCGCAGCGCCCGCGAACCCGCATCCAAGGAGCGCTCTGGGCGCGACGGACGCACCAAGCGCACCAGCTCCGACCGCCAAGAACGCCAAGAACGACAAGAACGCTCAGAACGTTCTTCAGACCGCCAAGAACGCCCCTTAACCGAGACGCAGCGAGCCTATCTAGAGACCCTCCAGTCCATGGTCCAGATCAAAATTGACGGCGACTGGGACGAAGACATGATCCGCCTCGCCTTCGACCGCCTAGAGCGGCTCTTCGACCGCTTGCGGCGCGCCTGATCCAAATAGAGTTTGCGCCTACGAGACAATCGTAGGCGCAAACGATGAGACATCTTATGAACAACTACCGCGTTGCGATTATCGGCCTCGGCGGCATGGGCGGGCACCATGCGGAGGCCGTGCAGTTAGAGACAAACTGCGAACTAGTCGCCGGAGCAGAAATCAACCCCGAGCGGGCGGCGGCATGGGGAGAGCGCTTTGGCGTCCAAGCTCTCTACGACGACTACGAGAAGATGCTCGACGAGCAACAACCTGACATCGTCATCATCCCAACGCAAGCACCCATGCACCACCAACCGACAATTGCCGCAGCCCAGCGCGGCATCCACGTGTTCTGCGAAAAGCCGATTGCCCTGAATCTCATCGAAGCCGACGAGATGGTCGCAACCTGCGACCAGCACGGCGTCAAGTTTGCCATCAACCACATCAAACGCGCCAGCCCGTACAATCGCCACGCCCTCTCGCTGATCTACCAAGGCGCAATCGGCCAGGTTGTGTTGCTGCAAGCAACCGACAAAGGGGGCCGCAAGGTGGGCAACTCGCTGATGGAGATGGGAACCCATCTCTACGATTGGGTGCGTCTCTTTGGCGGCGATGTCGAGTGGACGCACGCGCACCTCGTGCAGATGGATGGACGCGAGTCAACTGTCGATGACATCAAACACACCCAAGAGGTGCACCCGAAGGACCGCGATGCGGGGATTGTGCTCGGCGAGCGCGGGCACGCCTCGTTCCGCTTTGCCAACGGCATCCATGCGGACGTGCAGTTCCTCGCCCAGCCGAAGACCAACGACAACGGCTACGGCATTGACATCATCGGTACCGAAGGGCGCATCGCCGTGCGGGAGAGCGTGGGAACGACGATGTTTATCCACAAAGGACAACACAAGACGCCGGCCGAGGCGTGGGAACCCGTGCATCTGCCAGCCGAAGACCTCGACGAGCACGGCAATCCACGCGATAGGACATCCATACGCTTGCTCTTGCAGCGCCTCATGCTGCGCGACCTCATCGCCGCCATTGAGGAAGACCGGGAACCGTTTGCCAGCGGCAGGGATGGTCGGGATTGTCTTGAAATGATTCAGGCAACGTGGGAGTCACATCGGCGCAAGGCGCGGGTGTACATGCCGCTAACGCCGCGCGAACACCCACTTGAGCGGTGGCGGAGAGAGGCAAATGCCAGTACTGTCAATTGAAGCGCAGTTCCCAAATACTATTATGTCGCACCCTACTCCTCAAAGCGCGCCATCGCCGCGAACTTTTCCAGCCGCTTGGCCACGAGCTCCTCTGGAGTAAGTTTCTGAAGCTCGGCTAGGGCATCCTGCACATAGCGTTTGAGCACCTTGGCCGAGTCGTCCCAATTGTGGTGCGCTCCACCCAATGGCTCCGGCACAATGCGGTCGATGATCCCCTGCTGCTTCAGGTCTTTAGCCGTGAGCTTGAGAGCCTCGGCTGCCTCCTCCCTGCGCTCGCGCACCTTGAACAAAATCGTCGAACAGCTCTCCGGCACAATCACTGAATAACAGGCGTGCTCCAGCATCAGGATCCGGTCGCCGACCGTAATGCCAATGGCACCGCCGCTGAAGGCTTGGCCAATGATGGCCACGACGATGGGTACCGGCAGATGCGACATTTCGTAGAGGTTGCGGGCGATGGCCTCGGCTTGGCCTCGCTCCTCGGCCTGGATCCCAGGATAGGCACCCGATGTATCGACCAAGGTCAAGATCGGCAATTTGAACTTGGCCGCCATCTGCATCAGGCGTCGGGCCTTGCGATACCCTTCTGGATGCGGCATGCCAAAGTTGCGCTTTTGCCGCTCTTCGAGGTTGCGCCCGCTCTGGATGCCGATGACCATGACCGATTCGTCGTCCAGCCGCGCCGGGCCGCCAATGATGGAAGCGTCGTCGGCAAAGAAGCGGTCGCCGTGCAGTTCGGTGAAGTCAGAGAGCATCCGCTCGACGTAATCGAGCGCATAGGGGCGGTTCGGGTGCCGCGCAATCTGCACCTGCTGCCAAGGGCTGAGGTTGGTGTATATCTCTCGGCGCTTCTTCGCGGCCTGCGCCTCGAGCTTGCGCACGCCCTCATCCAAATTCAAGCCATTGGTCTTGGCCTGTTCTTTTAGGTCGTCGATTTTCTTTTCTAGCTCGACGAGATCGCGTTCAAAATCGAGGTAAAATCCATTTTTATTCACGGGACAAACCTCCTAGGTTAGCAATTGCGAATTCGCAATTGGCAATCCCCTATTCACGCCAACGCGCCCAGCGCGGCCTCAACTCGGTCCAATGCCTTTTCAAGCAGGTCCAGCGACGTGGCGTAGGAGAGGCGGATGTGCTCGTAGGTGCCAAATCCAGCACCGGGCACACAAGCCACCTTGGCCTCTTCGAGCAAGTACTCGCACAATGCCACTGAGTCGCGGACCTGGCTGCCGTAGTACGCGGAGACATCGGGATAGGCGTAAAAGGCCCCCGACGGCAACGCGCATTCCACTCCTTCTATGGCGTTGAGCCGTTCGACCATGTAGCGCCGCCGCGCATCAAAGGCTTGGCGCATTTCCTCGACCGACTCCTGCGGGCCGTCGAGCGCCTCGACGGCCGCTTTCTGCGCCATTGACGAGGGATGCGACACTTCCTGGCTTTGCACCTTGTTCATTCCGGCGATGATCTCCTCGCTAGCACCCGTGTAGCCGATGCGCCAGCCGGTCATCGAATAGGCCTTGGACACCCCGTTGACCACAATGCTGAATTCCTTGGCCTCCGGACTACAAGCGGCAATCGAGTGGTGCTCGGCTCCATCGTAAATCAGCTTTTCGTAAATCTCGTCACTGAGCACATAGACCCCGTGTTCAACAGCCACCGCCGCCAAGCTCTCCAACTCCTCGCGGGTGTACACCGCGCCGCTGGGATTGGACGGCGAGCACAAAAAGAGCATCCGCGTGCGAGGCGTGATGGCAGCGCGGAACTCGTCCGCAGTGAGTTTGAGTCCGTTGGCCGCTTGGGTCTCGACGATCACCGGCTCGCCGCCCACTATCCGCGGCTGCTCACAGTAGGTCACCCAATAGGGCGTGGGGATAATGACCTCGTCACCGGGGTTGACCAGTGCTGCCACCGCCAAAAAGAGCGAGTGCTTGGCCCCGTTGTTGACGATCACTTCGTCGGTTGTGTAAACCAAGCCATTGTCGCGCTCGAATTTGCGGCAGATCGCCTCCTTGAGCTCGATGATCCCCGACCCCGGCGTGGTGTACTTGGTAAAGCCCTCGGCAATAGCGCGGATGCCAGCGTCTTTGACGTTTTGCGGCGTATCGAAATCCGGCTCGCCCGCCGACAGCGAAACCACGTCGATACCAGCGCGCTGCATGGCCGCGGCCCGCGCCGAAATCTGCATGGTGACCGACGGCTGGACGCGCTGTACATTGTGCGAAAGTGGCATAGTTCCTCAGGTAGTGTATTCGGCGTTCAGGCGCACGTACTCGTACGTCAGATCGCAGGTAAAAATTTCAGCCGCAGCCGCTCCCATCGCCAAGTCAATGTCAATGGCCATTTCCTCCGCCTGCATGGCCGCGCTCAGCTTATCCCCGTCAAAATCGAGACCAGCGCCGTTGCCGTAGATGTCGGTGCCGCACAGCGACACGCGCGCCCTCTCGGGATCGAACTCGACGCCGGCGTACCCCATCGCGCACAGAATGCGTCCCCAGTTGGGATCGTTGCCAAACGCCGCGGTCTTCACCAAGCTCGAATTGGCCACTGCGATGCCGACTTGTCTCGCCTCGGCTTCGGTGGCAGCCCCGCGCACCGCTATGGTGATCAGCTTGGACGAACCCTCAGCATCGCGCGCGATCGCCTGGGCCATCTGCCGACACGCGTACTCAATGCCCTCGTAGAGACGCTCACAACCTCGTTCGCCTAGCTCCGCGCCGTCGCCATTGGCCATCAGGATCACCGTGTCGCTCGTACTCATGTCGCCGTCAACCGTAATGCAGTTGAACGTGCGCTGGATGGCCTGCGACAGCAGTTCTTGCAATTGTCCGCTAGGCACGACCGCATCCGTGGTCACCACCGCCAGCATCGTCGCCATGTTGGGGGCGATCATCGCCGCTCCTTTGGCCATCGCCCCAACCACGGCGCGTCCCGCTTCCAACTCGACCTCGACGGCGCAACTCTTCGGCACGGTGTCCGTGGTCATGATCGCCTCGGCGGCAGTAGCACCGCCTTCCTCGGACAACGCCGCAACAATCTGCGGGATACCCGCTTCGATTTTGGCAATCGGCAGCGGCACGCCGATCAAACCGGTGGAGCAGACCAGCACTTCTTCCGTTTGCAAACCCAACTCGCTCGCCGTCAGTGCACACATCCGCCGGGCGTGTTCTAAACCGACGTCGCCGTTGCAGACATTGGCATTGCCGCTATTGAGGATGACAGCCCGCGCCTTGCCGTCGGCGAGGTGCTCGCGGTCGATGGCAATCGGTGCACCCTGCACCTTGTTGGTGGTGTACACCGCGGCCGCATTCGCCGGGCGCGTCGAGTACACCAGCGCCAAATCCTTAGCGCCCGATTCTTTGACACCCGTCTGGATGCCGCCAGCCCGGTACCCACTCGGCGCAGTAACCCCTCCGCCCTCGATAATTCTCATAGCACTCAGTCCGTTCCCGTCGCGCCGATAGCTAGCTCGGCCAGCGCGTCCTTCATCAATTTGTAGTGCAAACTATCGGCCAGCGCGATCCAACTCGCCTCGATCACATTCTCCGACACCCCCACCGTACCCCACACATCCTTGCCGTCCGAGGACTCGATCAATACCCGCGTCTTGGCCGCGGTCCCGTCCCCGCTCGACAACACCCGCACCTTGTAGTCCTCCAAATGCACCTGCTTGAGCGCGGGAAACTCCTGCTCCAGCGCCTTGCGCAGTGCTTGATCGAGCGCATTGACCGGACCATCGCCGCCAGCGACCATATGGTACTCGGCATCGCCGATGACGACCCTGACAATGGCCTCGGCTTCTTCGGCGCGCTCCCCGGTCCTGCGGTTGATGGTGCGGAAGTTGATCAGCGTGAATAAGTCTTCGTACGTGCCCTGGACCCGCCGCGCCAGCAGCTCAAATGACCCCTCCGCCGCCTCAAACTGATAGCCCTCGTGCTCCAACTGCTTGACCCGTTCCAAAACCTGCCCCACCAGCGGATCCCGCTTTTCTATGTCGGGCAAAAATCGCTGGAGCTTGCTGACGACCGTCGCACCGCCCGCTTGGTCCGAGACCAAGAACCGCCGCTCATTGCCGGTGGCTATGGGATCGATGTGTTCGTAGCAGCGCGGGTCCTTGATCATGGCGTCGATGTGGACGCCTCCCTTGTGGGCGAACGCGCTCTCGCCGACATATGGCTGACGGTGGTCGTGATAGACGTTGGCGATCTCGCTGAGGAAACGAGAGAAGTCCATCAGGTCTTTGAGCCGCTCTGGACCGAGGGTCTCGTAGCCCATCTTCAGTTCCAAGTTGGGCAGGATGGCGCACAAGTTGGCGTTGCCGCAGCGCTCGCCATAGCCGTTAAACGTTCCTTGCACTTGCACCGCGCCCCGCTCCACGGCCACGAGAGTATTGGCCACGCCCACGCCAGCATCGTTGTGCGTGTGGATGCCAAAGGGCAGCGCAATCCGCTCGGCGACCTGTTCGACGATCTGGCCCATCTCGCTGGTCAAGGTACCGCCATTAGTATCGCAGAGCACCAAAATCCGCGCCCCACCGCGCTCGGCGGCTAACAGGGTCTCGACCGCGTAATCGGCATCGGCCTTATAGCCGTCGAAAAAGTGCTCGGCGTCGTAGATCACCTCGCGACCGTGCGCGACCAGATAGGCGACCGAGTCTTCAATCAGTTTCAGATTTTCTTCTAGCGTCGTCTTGAGCGCCTCGACGACGTGCAAAGTCCAGCTCTTGCCAAAGATGCAAACGCTGTCGGTCTCGGCCCGCAGCAGCGTGTTCAGGGTCGCGTCTTCCTCCGGGGCCACACCAGCCCGCCGCGTGCTGCCAAAGGCGGTCACTCGCGCCTTCAGACCGAGCTTCTTCACTTCCTCGAAAAAGGCCAAATCCTTGGGATTGGTGGGGTTCGGCCAGCCCCCTTCGATGTAATCGACCCCAAGCGCGTCGAGCCGCCGTGCGATCAGCAGCTTGTCCTCTAGCGAATAGGAAATGCCCTCGGCTTGGGCACCATCCCGCAGGGTGGAGTCATAGACTTCGATGCGCATGGTGTCGCTTCCCTCCATCGCCCTAGGCGTCGGCCACGGCCTGGGCTACTAGATCGCCTACTTCCGCCGTCGAATACCCCATTCTCCCCGCGCCCATATCGTCGAGCTTGCCCAGCGTCGAGACGATGGCACCCTCCAAAATGTTGGCACCCTCGTGCTCGCCGAGCGTGTCGAGCATGAGCTGACAAGCGCCGATCGCAGCCAGCGGATTGATGATATTCTGGCCGGTGTACTTGGGAGCCGAACCGCCGATCGGCTCGAACATCGACACGCCTTCGGGGTTGATATTGCCGCCCGCAGCAATGCCCATTCCGCCCTGGATCATCGCGCCCAAATCCGTGATGATGTCGCCGAACATGTTGTCGGTAACCACCACGTCGAACCACTCGGGGTTTTTAACCATCCACATGCAGATGGCATCGACGTGGGCGTAATCGCGCTTGATGGCCGGATAGTCGGCCGCGCCGATTTCCTCAAACACCCGCTCCCACAGGTCAAAGGCATACGTCAACACGTTGGTCTTGCCGCACAGCGTCAAGGTGTTGTCCTTGTTGCGCCGCTGGGTGTACTCAAAGGCGTAGCGCAGGCAGCGCTCGACGCCCTTGCGGGTGTTGATCGATTCCTGCACTGCGATCTCGTCAGGCGTACCCTTTTTGAGGAAGCCGCCAGAACCCGCGTACAGTCCCTCAGTGTTTTCCCGCACCACTACAAAGTCGATATCCTCCGGCCCCTTGTCCTTAATCGGCGTCGGCACGTTGGGATAGAGCTTGACCGGGCGCAGGTTGATGTACTGATCCAACTCAAAGCGCAACCTCAGTAGAATGCCCTTTTCGAGAATACCCGGCTTCACGTCGGGATGGCCGATGGCCCCTAGGTAAATGGCGTCGAACTGTCTGAAGTCGTCGGCCGCCGACTCGGGCAAGACCTCGCCGGTGCGCAAGTAGCGGTCGCCGCCAAAGTCGAACTCCACGGTCTCGTATTTGAATCCCTGCTTGGCGGCTACAGCGTCGAGTGCTTTCAAGCCCTCGACTACCACTTCAGGCCCTGTTCCATCTCCGGGTATTACGGCAATTTTGTGCAATTATTTATCTCCCTCTTTTATGGATTAGTTTGGCGAGCCAAATCAGCCCCGCAACCACCGGGGTGGCCAGCAGCACCACCGCGGCAATGATGATCGCCACTGCCAGGGCGATCCCGATATTGATCAGGACCGCACCTATGACGAGAGCGAGAATCAGCGCTGCTGCCGTCACAATCAGCGCGCGGGACACTAGGTTGGTAATTTTCCGTCCATCTATCTTGATGTAGCCCATCTTATCACCTTCTGTCAGAACCCCGCCACGTACGGCAGCTTCCGCGTAGTGCTCTCAATCCGGTCGCCAGCGGCCAAAAGCTGACCCAGCGAATCCCAACTTCCCTTGAGAAACTGCTCGCGCGGGCCGTCGGCAATATCGGCAGCAACTTGGCCGCCAGCCCAGCGCACCTGCCGCGCTTCGAGGTCAATGGCCACCTCCAGCGCCGGATCGCTCTCGACCGCGTCCATCAACGCCTGCATGTCCTCGGCCGCCACCCGCACACAGGGCAATCCCATGGCGATGCAGTTGCCAAAGAAAATCTCGGCAAAGGACTCGGCGACAAAACCCTTAATCCCCCAGCGCATCAGGGCCTGTGGCGCATGTTCGCGCGAGGACCCACAGCCGAAATTGGCATTGGCCAACAGGATCGACGCTCCTTGGAAACGCGCTTGGTCAAAGGGATGGTCGCCAGCCGCGCGATCATCCTCAAAGGCATGGGCACCTAAATTCTCAAAGGTCACCGTCCGCAAAAAGCGAGCCGGAATGATGCGGTCGGTATCAATATCCGCTCCGCGCACCACCACACCGCGGCCAGTTATCGTCTGAATCACACTCGAATTTTCCATGATATCTTCTCCTCTACCCCACCAACTCCCGCACATCCGCCACCTCACCCGCCACCGCCGCCGCGGCAACCATCGCCGGACTCATTAGCAGAGTGCGGCCGGTGGGACTGCCCTGCCGGCCCTTGAAGTTGCGATTGGACGACGAGGCGCACAGTTCGCGGCCTTGCAATTTGTCGGGATTCATCGCCAAGCACATGGAGCAACCCGCCCCCCGCCACTGGAACCCGGCCTCCGCAAAGATCTCGTGCAAGCCCTCGGCCTCGGCTGCGGCCCGCACCTGTTGCGACCCAGGCACCACGAGGGCGCGGACGCCGGAGGCCACCTTGCGCCCGCGAGCGACTCGGGCTGCCTCGCGCAAATCCGAGAGCCGACCGTTGGTACAGGAGCCGATAAACGCCACATCTACTTTGGTACCGGCGATCCTTTGCCCCGGCGCAAAGTCCATGTAATCGAAGGCTTCCCGGACGGTGGAGCGGTCGGCATCGGCAAAAGCGTCTAGTTCGGGCAAGGCCTGATCAACGCCGACCGATTGGCCCGGCGTAATGCCCCACGTCACGGTCGGGCCGATCTCGCGGCCGTCGATTTGGACTAGGTCGTCGTACTCGGCATCTGCATCCGAGGCCATGGACTCCCACCACTCGACCGCAGACCCAAAATTGCGCGGCGCATGAGATCGCCCATTGAGATAGTCGTACGTCGTCTGATCGGGATTGACGTACCCAACCCGGGCACCGCCCTCAATCGACATGTTGCACACTGTCATCCGCTCTTCAATGGACATGGCCTCAATGACTGAGCCGCCGTACTCATAGCCGTAGCCAACGCCGCCATTGACCCCGAGCTGGCCGATGATGTGCAAGATGACGTCCTTGGCGTACACCCCCTCGCTCAGCGCGCCGCTAACTTCAATCCGCCGCACCTTGAGCGGGTCCATGGCCAAGCACTGCGTGGCAAGCACGTCGCGCACTTGGCTGGTGCCAATGCCAAAGGCCACCGCGCCAAAAGCCCCATGCGTCGAAGTGTGGCTGTCCCCGCAGGCAATGGTCATGCCCGGCTGGGTCAATCCCAGCTCCGGGCCGATGACGTGGACCACCCCCTGGCGCTGATCGTCGATGTTGAACAGCGGAATCTCGAACTCGGCGGCATTCTGCTCGATCGCGTCCATCATTTCCTCAGCCAAGTCATCGACAAAAGGCCGCTGCACCAAGTCCGTGGGCACGATGTGATCCACAGTGGCAAAGGTGCGCTTTGGGAAGCGGACGGTAAGGCCGCGCTCCCGCAGCATCTCAAAGGCTTGGGGACTGGTCACCTCGTGGACTAAATGCAGGCCAACAAACAACTGCGTCTGCCCAGAGGGCAACTCGCGCACAGTGTGCGCATCCCAAACCTTGTGCAACAGGGTCTTACCCATCTCCAATCTCCTCTACACGGTCTGATGCTGTTCTTTAGCGTTCTTTGCGGCTAGGCGATTCAGCGCATCGACATAAGCCCTCGCACTGGCCTCAATAACGTCGGTCGAAACGCCCCGGCCCCGCGCCTGTTCTCCACTTCTCGACAGATGTACCGTCACCTCGCCCAGTGCCTGGCTACCGGAGGTGATCGCGCGAATCGCATAATCGTCCAGTTGTATATCGTCATCTTCTAGTGGATGGCTAGCGAGAGCTCGGTGAATGGCCTCATAAGTAGCGTCCACCGGCCCGTCGCCCTGAGCCGCTCCCTCCACAGCCTCGCCACCGGCGATGCTCAAACGCACCGTCGCCGAGGGCACGTCTCCGGTGCGGCTGACTGCGTGTAGATACTTCAACTCGTAATAGGCTATACCCTCGCCGGGATCATCGTGGAAGATCTCGATCAGATCCTCGTCGAAGACCTCCTTTTTTTTGTCGGCCAATTCCAAGAACTTCTCGTAGACCTTGTCCAGCTTTGCCTGATCTAGCTCGTAGCCCAAGACCTCCAGCCGATGCCGCAGCGCCGCGCGTCCCGAACGCGCCGTCAGCACGATCTCAGTAGCTTCCAGTCCCACATCTTTCGGATCCATGATCTCAAAGGTGTCGCGCTGCCTGAGCCCCCCATCTCGGTGGCTGCCCGAGCTGTGGGCAAAGGCATTGGCACCGACGATCGCCTTGTTGGGCTGGACTGCGATGCCCATCAAGCGGCTGACCAGCCGGCTGGTGGGGACGATTTCCTCGGTTACCACCTCGGTGTCAAAACCGAAGTAGTCCTGGCGCGTCTTCAGCGCCATGACGATCTCCTCCAACGAGGAATTGCCGGCCCGCTCGCCCAAGCCGTTGATCGTGCATTCGGCTTGGCGCGCACCGTTTTTGATCGCGGAGAGGGTATTGGTTACTGCCATGCCCAGATCGTCGTGGCAGTGGACGCTGATGATGGCGTCTCCACTGTTGGGGATCTCGGTGATGATCCGCGCGATCAGCGCTCCAAATTCTTCGGGCACGGCATACCCCACGGTGTCGGGGATGTTGATCGTCGTGGCCCCCGCCGCGACGGTCGCCGGGATGGCTGCGTCGCGGTAATTGGGCTCGGTGCGGGCGGCGGCCATGGGCGAAAACTCCACGTCGTCGCAGGACGACTTGGCCTGCTCCACCGCGGCCACCGCCATTTTCAGCACCTCTTCCCGGCCCTTGCGCAACTGGCCCGCGAGGTGAATATCCGACGTGCCGATGAAGGTGTGGATCCGCGGCCGGGGCGCGTCTCCGAGCGCTTCGCCGGCCCGCTCAATGTCCTTGGGCACGGCGCGGGACAGCCCGCAGATTATCGGCCCGGCAACTTCCTGCCCAATGCGACGCACAGCCTCAAAGTCCTCATTGGAGGACACTGGAAAGCCGGCCTCGATAATATCGACTTTCAGCCGCGCCAACTGGTGGGCGACTTCCAGCTTTTCCCGGACGGTCAGCGAGGCACCGGGCGTCTGCTCGGCATCCCGCAGCGTGGTGTCGAAAATATATACGCGATTTGCATCAGCCATGATGTATTCTTTCCTGGCTGGCCGGATGAAGTGGTACAAGCGGCAGACGGTCCCCTCCAGCCGTGCAGAGACCGCCTACCGACCAAAGGTCGGGGTCGGAACTCAACTCGCTAAGTAGGGGTTCCATCGCGCTCACCTCCTCTCAAGGTTTTCCTATTTGTTATTTGTCGTCCAGCCAGCTCATCATCGCGCGCAGCCGGGTGCCGACGGTCTCGATCAGGTGCTCGGAATCGCGGCGCTTGATCGCATTGTACACCGGGCGGCCCACTTGGTTTTCGGCCAGCCATTCCCGCGCAAAGTGGCCGTTCTGCACATCGGCGAGAATCTGCTTCATTTCCGCTCGCGTCTGCTCGGTTATCACCCGCCGCCCGCGCGTCAAGTCGCCGAACTCCGCGGTATCCGAAATCGACGAGCGCATGTTGGCAATGCCGCCCTCGTAGATCAGATCGACGATCAGCTTGACCTCGTGCAAACACTCGAAATAAGCGACCTCGGGCTGGTAGCCAGCCTCGACGAGCGTGTCAAACGCCGCGCGGATCAGCTCGGTCAAACCGCCACACAATACCACCTGCTCGCCGAACAAGTCGGTTTCCGTCTCCTCGCGAAAGGTCGTTTCAATAACTCCGGCCCGGCCGCAGCCAATCCCCTTGGCATAGGCCAAACCGACCTCGTGCGCCCGGCCAGTGGCGTCTTGGTACACGGCCAACAGGCCCGGCACGCCACCCCCTTGCTGGTACACGCGGCGCACCAAGTGCCCAGGCCCTTTGGGCGCGACCATGAACACATCAACATCGGCCGGCGGCACCACCTGCCCAAAGTGGATGTTAAACCCATGGGCAAAGGCGAGGGCATTGCCCGCTTCGAGATTGGGGCGGATATCGGCTTCGTACACAGCCTTCTGGACTTCGTCGTTGATCAGGATCACCACGATGTCCCCCCGCTTGCTGGCCTCGGCCACATCGGCGACCTCCAGCCCTTCGGCCTCGGCCTCAGCGCGCCGCTGACTACCCGCGCGCAGGCCCACCACCACCTTGACGCCGCTCTCCGACAAATTGAGCGAATGCGCATGGCCTTGGCTGCCGTAACCGATGACGGCCACGGTCTTGTCCGAGAGCAGATCGAGGTTGGCGTCGTTGTCGTAGTACATCTGCATGAAAAATTCTCCTTCACTAAGGGCGTTGAGAGTGTTTTATAGACATAGTTAGCTGACAGCCGGCTCGTTGTAGCGGCTTCGTCCGTTAATTGGGCTGTTAAACGTGGAACGAGGAGCGAAGCCTACTTGACCGGCCGGCCAATAATAAGCAGTAAGTCGAGGAGGAGAAGTCGGAGGCGCGCCCACAATGGCGTCGGGCGGAAAATACGCGGGAACTGGAACAGCGCGCTCATTGTCATTAAACCTAAGTAATCCAAGAAGTTAGCGTTCAATTTAGGAAGGCTCCAATATACGGCGCGCCAAGGGGAATGTCAAGCGATGTAGCGGAATCGCCTCTCCTGCCCTAATTTACCGCACGCATTGAATCCCAACTGCGAAATCCCCTGTGGCCGACACCTTTGAAATCCAGCTCGTCGCCGACGACACTGCTTGGGACGCCTTCGTCCACCAAGCCGTCGGCGGCACGGTATTTTCCACCAGCGCGTGGCTGCGCTGTGCTGCGGCCGCCACCGGCGGTCAAGTCCATCGCCTCGGTTGCTACCGCAATGGTTCCCTCGTCGCCGGTCTCAGCGGCCTAGCCCGCCGGCGCTGGGGCCTCTACCGTCTCGAAACCCCGGAGCTGACGCCCCACACCGGCCTGCTCCTAGCTCCGGCCGATAGCAAAAGACCAGCCACAGTCGAAGCCGCCCAACACCACGCTTGTACGCACCTGCTCGACTATATCGCCAAACACTACCACCGCACCTTCCTAGTCCACGCGCCGGCCATCGCCGACGTGCGCCCCTTCACTTGGCAGGGCTGGGACGCACACCTGCGCTATACCTATCAGCTGACCCTCGGCAATAGCGACACTCTCTGGGAAGGGCTCGCAAACCTCAGACGCCGCGACATCCGCAAAGCCGAAAAACTGGGCTATCAACTCCAAACCACGGATGACACCGCGCTCTTTCGGCGACACTACGAGGCCACGTACTCCAACCAAACCAGCGGCCCCCCGGTCGCATCAGCTATGGCCGAGCGCTTTGTCGCTCTAGTCCTAGAAGCCGGCCTAGCCAAGGCATACAAAATCGCCGCCGCAGATGGAGAGACTGCGGGCCTTATCGTCTTTGCAGAGGGTCGCGACACTGCTTATTTCTGGACTGGGGGGTCGGATCCCGCCTTCAACCACACCGGCGCAAATTCGCTTTTGTTCTGGCAGTACTGGGAGACCTGTTCCCAACAGTACTTTGACTTCGTCGGCGCCAACATGCCAAGCATCGCATTTTTCAAGCGCGGCTTTGGCTGCGACCTCGTGCCGTACTACGCGGTTGTCGGCTACAAGAGCCGCTGGGTCAAGCGCGCTTTTGGCCTCCGCCAAGCCCTGCGCGGCTGATGGGTCTCAATAGTGCAACTGCGTCACCGACTTAGATATTAACGCAATGGCCACCGCCGACATGCCCACCAAGCCCATGCCGCAGGCGTATCCAGCCAACAACACCGGCGCGTATTGCCGCCACTGCTGCACCCCAAAGCGCGGCTCCAGCCAATAGCGAGCCAGCAGGGCTCCGGCCATTTCCGGGATCAGCAA
>JAPOYQ010000776.1:2085-15863 GCA_026706505.1 Gemmatimonadota bacterium | reverse complement strand
CACTCGGGGCCGTTGTCGCTGGTGAAGATCAGCAGCGTGTCGTCGGCCAGGCCCTGCTCGTCGAGGGCGGCCATGACTTCCCCGACCACCCAGTCGACTTCGCAGACGAAGTCGCCGTACAGGCCGGTCCCGCTGCGGCCGATGAAGGGCTCGTTGGGGACGATGGGCGTGTGCGGCGAGGTCAGCGGCAGGTAGAGGAAGAAGGGGTCGGAGCCGGCCGCGGCGATGAAGTCGCGGGCGCGGCGGACGAACTCGGGGACCATCTCCTCCAGCTTCCAGCCCGGCTTCATGGCTCCGGGCAGGCCGAACATTTCGTCCGGCTTCTGTTCGGTCGGCGCCGCGGCCAGCCGGTCCTGCTCGAACCAGGTGTAGGGGGGGAAGTTGGGCACGTCGACGCCGAAGTAATGGTCGAAGCCGCAGGCGAGAGGGCCGCCCCCGATCGGCTTGCTGTAGTCGATGTTGCGCTCGAGGGCAAGTCGCTGTTCCCCGTCGTGCTGCCCGATGGGCACGTCTCCGCAAGCCGGTTGGCCGTCCTTCGTCGCCCATTCCCAGCCGAGGTGCCACTTGCCGATGCAGGCGGTGCGGTAGCCCTGCTGTTGCAGCAGCCTGGCGACGGTCAGGCGGTCCGGCTCGATCAGGGGCGGATCCCACGGCCACAGGACGCTGCTCTTGAGCGGCGTGCGCCAGCAGTAGCGCCCGGTGAGCAGGGCGTAGCGGCTGGGGGAGCAGACGCTGGAGGAGGCGTGGGCATCGGTGAAGCGCATCCCCTGGGCGGCGAGCCGGTCGAGGTGGGGCGTGGGGATCTTCGACTCCGGGTTGTTGCACCCCATGTCGCCGTACCCCATGTCGTCGGCGAGGATGTAGATGATGTTGGGCTGTTTCCGGGGCATGGCCGGACGTTCTCCTCTCAAAAAAGTTGTTCGCGCCGCAGGTCGAGCCACTCGAGCTCGGCGCCGGTGAGCTCGATGTCGAACACGGCGGCGTTCTCCTCGCACTCGCGCGCGTTGCGCGGCGCCACCAGGGCGTAGATGTCGAGGTCCTGGTGCAGGACCCAGGCGAGGGCGACCTGCGGCACCGACACCCCCCTTTCCGCCGCCAGCTCCCCGGCGCGGTCGAGGCGCTCGAAGTTGTCCTCGGTGAAGTAGCAGTCGGTGAACCACTCGCCGAACTCTTCGCCCATCTCCTCCCGGTTCTGCCGCGTCAGCCGTCCGGAGAAGAACCCCCCCGCCAGGCTCGACCAGGTGAACAGCGGCATCCCCTGCCGCCGGTACCAGTCGCGGTCGGCGGCCCCGTCCGGCCCCGACAGGGACAGGCATTCGGCCCAGGGCGGCTGCGCCTGCACCGCGAGGCTGAGGTTGGGGCTGCTCGCCGCGAACGGGACCAGCCCGTGCTTTTGGGCGTACTCGTTGGCCTCGGCGATGCGGCTCGCCGTCCAGTTGGAGCCGCCGAAGGCGCCGATGCGGCCGGCATCGTGGTGCTCGTTGAGGATCTCGACGATCGGACCGACGTCGCAGTCCGGGTCGTCCCGGTGCAGCAGGTGCAGGTCGATGCGGCCGTGGCGCTGCCGCGCCAGGGAATCGAACAGGTCGGCGGTGATGTCGAAGGGGGTGACGCGGCGGCGGTCGGAGTTGTGATGGGCCCCCTTGCCGATGACGAAGACCTCGTCCCGGTTGCCGCGCGCCTCCATCCAGCGGCCCAGCACCCGCTCGCAGGTGCCGCCGCCGTAGAGCGCCGCGGTGTCGAAGGCGTTGTACCCGGCCTCGAAGGCGGCGTCGAGGAGGTCGAAGCCGGCCTCGAGCTCCTCTTCGTTCAGCGAGACCGTGCCGAACACGAGGCGCGACGGCCGCACCCGGGCGAACGGAAAGTCGCCGTATCGCACGAGTCAGGAGCTCCTTTCGGCGGGGTACTTCAGCCCCCAGACATCGCGGATGCGGTCCATGAGGCGGACCAGGGCGAGGGTCTCGTCGAGTGGGATGGCGTCGCTTTCGAGCTTGCCGGCGCGCAGGTACCCGTTCACCGCCTCCGCCTCGAACTCGTAGCCGTTGCGGCGCAGCGGGAACTCGTAGCTCTCGCTGCGCCCACCGGACTCGAGGGTGACGCGCTCGGTCCTGTGGAAGGGGGGATCCAGGGTGATCATCCCCTCGGTGCCGTGGATGCGGGCGCGGCCCTCGAAGGTGGTGCGTACGGCGCTGCGCAGCACGGCGATCTGCCCGCCGGAGTACCCGAGCAGCACGGCCGCCTGGTCGTCGACCCCGGTCCTTCCCATCTCGGCCAGGGCCTCGACGCGGTCGGGGTGCGGCCCAAGGACCATCGAGGAGAAGGCGAGGGTGTAGATGCCGATGTCGAGCAGGCTGCCGCCGCCCAGGTGGGGGTTGAACAGCCGCTGCGTGGGATCGAAGCGGGCGCGGAAGCCGAACTCGGCGTCGAGCATGCGCACCTCGCCGATTGCCCCGGCGGCCAGCCATTCCCGCACCTTGATCATCCCCGGGATGAAGCGGGCCCACATCGCCTCCATCAGGAACAGCTTGCGCGAGCGCGCCGCGGCGATCATCTCACCGGCCTCGACGGCGTTTAGGGCGAACGGCTTTTCGCACAGCACCGGCTTGCCCGCCTCCAGGGCGAGCAGGGTGTGCTCGCGGTGAAAGGTGTGCGGGCTGCTGACGTAGACGATGTCGATGCCGGGGTCGGCGACGAGCTCGGCGTACGAGCCGTAGCGCCGCGGAACTTCGAAGCGGTCGCCGAAGGCGTCGGCGGTTTCGAGGGCGCGGGAGCCGACCGCGGCGATCTCGGCGTCCGGCACCACGGACATGCCCTCGGCGAACATCTCGGCCATCCAGCCGGTGGCGAGGAATCCCCAGCGAATCCTGTCAGTCATCATTTGCCTTTCGTAGGGCGGCCTTCACTCCCGGTGGCAGGGGCTCCGGCGGCGCGCTTCCCCTCCATCCCGGTGGGGTCGCTTCCTGTCCTGGAGGCCAATCCAAATAGGGCGGCTCCACTCGGAAGTCGCTTTCGACCGCAGGGGCTGACCCGCTGCAGCGGCTTCAAAAGAGTCTGCGGAACTCCGCTGCCGCTGACCAGGGGGTTGGGTCTTTTGGGTATTTTCCCGCCCTTCCCATGTCGGCGTTACCGCTGGGGTCCGGCCATTGCTGGCGGTCAGGCACCATGCCGGCCACAGCACCTATCCGCCGTCCGCCTACCGCCGCCTTGAACCGGAAAAGGGACGGCCGGGCGTACGGCCATCGATTCGTCCAAGTCGTATTACGGGGCCACGCCGGAAATCAGTGGGAATGTGAGGGAATCTTCACACTCCCGTGCGCTGCCCAACACAGGGGATAGAGCAGGTTTCCGGGCCACGATGGATGCGAGCACGGGTGGTCCGGCCATTGCAGGCGGCCAGGCACCATGCCAATCGCCATCTGGATCAATCAGGAGCCCTTTCCGGCCAACCTTCTCATGAGCTAGTCCTGCCGCTTGAGTGCCGCCGACTCCCTCACTCACAACCACCTGCACATCGGTCAGACGCGTCCCCTGCCCGGTTCCGGTCACGGCTGATGCCACTTCCACCTGTATGGGCGGGCCCACATCCACGACCGCCGGCGCATTGAGAGGTCGCATTTGAACCCCGGTGGTGGTATAAAGCGCTACCTGGCCAGTTTCCTGCCCTATAAGACCAATGGGCCAAAGCAAGAGAAAGACCAAGCGGGCTGCCATCCGGCGAACGAGAGGGCTAAGTTGAGTGCGGTATGAGATTGAGGTGTATCCTATGCCTGTCATAAATAAGCATTTATGCGTCCCTTATTTGACCAGAACCATCTTGCGGTTGGACTCCCAGGAATTCGTATTCAACCGGTAGACATAGAGCCCACTGGCCACTGCCTGCCCCTGATCATCCCGCCCGTCCCAATGGGTCTGATAGGCTCCGGCTGGGTAGGCTCCGGCCATCAAGGTGGCCACCGATTGGCCGGTCGCATTGAATACTTGCAGGGAAAGATCCACCCGTTTCCCCAGGTGAAACCCAATATGGGTCTCCCGATTAAAGGGATTCGGATAGTTTTGCATCAGGTTGAAAGAGCGAGGTTCGGTGGCGTCAGATTGTCCTTCAATATGCGTAGGGAGATCCCTGGATGCCCACTTCAACAGTCCGTTGCGCGAGGTGATCCATAGATTGCCTTGGCTATCCATCAACAGAACCCCAGGCCTGAATTCCTCCCAAGGAAAATAGGTCCATTTGGTTCCATCCAACCAACCAAATTCGTTCCCATTCCTTATCCAGAATTTGCCATCCTCATATTCCGCCATACTTATATGTCCTACCCAACGCCTTCTGCCTCTGTCGTATCGACGCCACGTCTGATTCTCCCTCACATATAAGCCATCACTTGATCCCACCCAGAGTCGATTCCTGCTATCCTCAAAAAACCCTTTTGCTCCCCCATAGAGCTGATAAGAGGTCCACTGGTGGCCGTCAAATGAGGTTAGGATATACCAATCTGGCTCAGCCTCTGTATCTAAGCCATGTATGATAAAAGCGGCCCATAAGGTACCGGACCGGTCTACTGTTATCCGTTCAATTTCGGCTCGATCAGGAATCCCATCTTCATAGCCGTATTTCCACCAGTCCTCCCCATCGAAACGATAAAGCTTGAATTCGGCGACATACCAGATATCCCCATTCGGCGCCGCAGCCAGATCTATCCCATTGGGCATGCCTTTGTAATTATGCCACCTCTGACCATCGAAGCGGCTGATGCCGGCCCCATCGATAGCCCACACATGCCCCTGTAGATCCACTTCCACATCCCTGATTCCGCGGCTTGAAAGACCATCCTCTCCAGTGAAGGTCGTCCAGGTTTGGCCGTCGAAGCGGCTGAGGCCTCCTCCGGTTGCCACCCACAGATTGCCCGCTAGATCCTCCGTGATACCCCCTATTCCATTGTTGGGTATGCTCTGTGCTACCCGACCACCTTCCCCCTTCCGTACCACGAATTCCACCTCGGTCAGGCGCGTCCCCTGTCCGGTTCCGGTCACGGCCGAGGGTATGTCCACCGGGGTGGGTAAGCCCACGTCCACGACTGTTGGCGAATTGTAGGACCGCGTCTGGACGCCGTCCTGGGTGTAGAGTTCCACTTGTCCGGCTTCCTGCCCTATAAGACCGATGGGCGAAAGCAAGAGTAAGACCAGGGAACAACCTGCCATCCGGCGAACGGGATGGCTAAGTTGAGTCCGGTATGAGGTGTATCCTATGCCTGTCATAACACATGCTCCCTTTTAGTAGATTGGTTTGAAGTCCATCCACCGGCCGTTGGCGCCGATCTCGACTGTGGTGCCGGGACGAAACCCTACCGCTCCTTCTTCCCTCAGCGGCTGCCCGGCCTGTGGCGGGCGCCTGCGGATCGTGGCCGCCCTCACCGTCCCTGAATGTGGTGTGTCCGCGTAAAGTGCTGTCTCCAATCCGGTAACCTTGATCAGGAACCCCCACATTGACGCCGTTAGGCCGATGTCGGGAAGGGGTGCCAAGGGTCTCGATCGTTCCCACCCAACCCGTACTCGCGATACGTGTCTTTCGACACTTTGACCCCCCACCAAAAGGCCAGGGATTCCTCCGGGGTCGTCCGGCGACCCGGGATCGGGTTCCTGAATCCGCAGGATTATTTTGGAAATTCAGAACTCCCCTTTTGGTTTTGCTTGGATCAAAAAGGAATTTTCCGGTGACAATCAATCCCTTATCCGTGATATTTCGGTGATACCTTTCGAGGGCCAATCCACGGCGGGACAGCCTCATGCACGCCTTTGGGGGCTCAAAATTCCTTCCACTGCCAATTCAAGCCTGGTGTTCACCTGCTTCGGGGTTGATACACCCCCCTGCAGGCCGCGACTGTTCCTCACCGCCCAACGCCCGGGCAGTGCGGCCGACCAGAGAAAAGGCTATGGTGTGTATGATGGGGGAAGCAGGGGCAGGACGGTGAAGGTGGGACTTTACTTTGATGAACCCGACCTGAAGCGGAAAGCCTGCTGTGAGAGGCTTTCCTTTTTATTCATGAAGGAGGGGCCGCTTGAAATCAGACAATCAATTGCCCAGACGCCCATGGTGACAGCCGAGACCAGAACATGAACCTCGAAGGACACGTCGCAGTCGTCACTGGAGCCAGCCGCGGCGTCGGCCGGGCAATCGCAGATGCGCTGGAAGCGCGCGGTCTCTCCGTCGCAACCGTCGCGCGCCGCTCGGCGCAATTTACAGCGGATGTCTCAAATCCAGCCGATGTTGACCGCCTCAAAACCGCGGTCGAAGCCGAGCTTGGCCGGCCTACCGTTCTCGTCAATGCCGCCGGGATCTTCGGCCCAATCGCCCTCGTACAGGACAGCGACCCCGAGGAATGGGTCGAAACGCTCATGATTAATGCGGTGGGGCCCTATCTCGTATCCCGCGCATTCCTCAACGGAATGCTAAGCGCAGGCTGGGGCCGGATCGTAAACCTTTCGTCTGCGGCGTCGCTGCACACACCCGGGCGACTGAACAGCGCCTACGGCACCGCAAAGGTCGCGCTCAACCAGTTCACCCGCCACCTTGCCGCCGAACTGGAGGGGACCGGCGTCACGGCGAACGTCATCCACCCCGGCGACGTCAAGACCGCGATGTGGGCGGATATCCGCGACAAGATGGACACCGTGAGCGAGCGCGGCTACCACGACTGGGTGGCATGGGTGGATCAAACGGGTGGGGATCCGCCGGAGAAAGCGGCCCAGCTCGTGATCGACATCATCGAGAGCGACGTCAACGGGCGCTTTCTCTGGATCGACGATCCGCTTCAGACCCCGATCCCGAGCTGGGATTAGGGTGCGAAGTCGGCGGAGCAGGCCGACGAAGTCAAAACGACGCAGCAGGCAATGCCCAAGGTCATCAATCCATTGGGCTATAGATACTCTTCATCTCCCAGGCGTCCAAAACAACCAAGCGCACATCCCGGCCCACCGCCCGCAGTGCCACGCCGACGCTGTCCTGGCGGCCAGGATACACCCGGACAGCGAGGCATTGCCTGTCGTTGACAAAGACTTCGACGATGCTTTTGTCGATGAATACCCGCATCTTGAGATTCTCCTCCGGTGCCAAGAACACCGGGGCAATCTCCGGAGGCCGCGATCGAGCCTCAGGCTGTATCGATGCATGGGAAGAATCAAGGGCGACTAGGCTGTAAGTGCCCTCATTATTGGGCGGCGTACCGGCCGCGCTACCGGTCTCAAGGGGCTTAACGCTGCGGTCTCGGTAAAAGGCGATCCGGGTATGCTCCTGCTGATCCGGTGAGCGCAAAACATCCAACTCAATCAAGGGCGCACCGTTGGTCTCGACCTCGAGGTTCAGCTCGATAGCATTGCCGGCGAGTTGGTCGAAAACGATTTCGCTATTGCCCTTGATGGTGCAGTCGGCGATCTGCGTATGGCGGCCGCGCAGCGATTCGATATCCCCGGCCGGTTCAATCTGCACATCGCCGCTAGTGCTCAAACTCAGGCGTCGAGGCAGACTCATAAGCTGCTGTCCTTCCCAACAGCCAAAGTGGCGGACCTGGCGTTCCTCCTCGCTCCAACCCAAGCTCGGCATCCCCCAGTTGACATTAAAGATCGCAATCAATCCCCCCTTGCCGTCGGGGGTGGCCGATGGTGCGTGTATCCCCCCGGGCCAAGAGGCACCAAAGTTGAAACGGCCGTAATCGCGGGCGATCAATTTGTCTCGCGCTTGGTCGTAATCGCCAATCAGGTACTGACCCCCATTGCGATGGCTGTAATACAGCAGCATGTGTTTGTCGCCTATGGGCCAGAAATACGGACAGGCCCCGTCGTCGCCGTTGACGCTAAATAGATCGTCTTCGACAAAGGGGTGCAGGTATTCCCAAGTTTCGAGATCCTCCGAGCGAAAGAGAAAATTGGCCCGGCGCTGCAGGCCCCGCGGACCGGTAGGCAGTGTGCCCCCTGAGAGCGAGTAGTAGGCCCCGTCCTTTTTCCAAATGCACGGATCGTAAACCCGGAAGGGTTGACTGAGCTCGTTGACCTTGGGCTCGGGGATACCCCCGGGCACTTTTTGCCAATTCAACAACAGGGGATCGCGGCTAATGGCGCTCACATTGCCTGTTTGATGGCCGTAATAGTGGACTATGACCCGATCCCCATCGACCAGCGACGCGCCAGACCAGCAACCGTGTTCGGGATGGGGGTAGATAGCATAGGGCAAATCGCGCCAGTGGATTAAGTCATCGCTGACCGCGTGGGCCCAGTGCGGTCGCGGGTCTTCAGGGGGAAAGGCTTGGTAGAACAGGTGCCAGCGCCCCTGCCAAAAACACAGCCCATTGGGATCGTTTAAGCGGCCATCCGGGTTGCAAAAATGGTATATGGGACGCACTGGGTCGCCGGCCTGAGCCTGCCTAGTGGCCCTAAAGCGCTGCAGGAGCGGGTTTGTTCGCAGTTGGGCTTCCTGCTCGGCGAGGATATCGCCAAAGCTGTACTGGGCAACGGCCGAGGTATGATCAGGTTGCATATAGTCAGACTCTCTTGGTTAGGGACATGAACGCAGAAAGAAAATGAAGAACCTTTTTTCGCCGCCCTGTCAAGGCATTGTGCAAATTAGCATGACGCTCAAAATTAGTCTTACCAAGGTTGCTTATCTCAAGCGAGCATTGGCACAAACTATAGAAAAAAGAAAATGACCCCTCACTATCCACCTCTCTACGTGCGCTCGCTGTTGGGGCGCACCGTGCGCAACGGCCACCCCTGGGTCTTCTCCGGCGCAGTCGAACGCCCTCCCCAGGACGCCGACACCGGCGATATCGTCGATGTCTTTGACGCGCATGAGCGCTTCGTCTGTCGCGGGTTCTACAATCGGCGTTCGCTAATCCGCGTGCGCAGTCTCACCCAAGACCCCCGCCGCCCCATCGACGCAGCCTTCTTCACAGAGCGCATCGCCCAAGCCATCGCCCTCCGCCGCAGCGCTGGCCTGTCCGCCCACACCAACGCCATGCGCCTAATCCACGGCGAAAGCGACGGCCTGCCCGGCCTAATCGCCGACGACTACGCCGGCTACCTAGTGGTGCAACTCCACACCGCTGGCATGGAAAAGCAACGCCCTGCCATCCTCGACGCGCTCCAATCCCTGCTCACCCCCCGCAGCCTGTACGAACGCAGCGATGTGGGCACCCGCCGCGCCGAAGGGCTAGACGACCGGCCCACCGGCCTGCTAGCCGGCGAAGCACCGCCCGAATTCGTCGAGATCGAAGAGCACGGTACGCATCTCTACGCCGACCTCTATCGCGGCCAGAAGACCGGCTTTTTTCTCGATCAGCGCGCCAACCGCTTCTATCTCCAGCAACTTGCCCGCGGCCAGCGCGTGCTCAACCTCTTCTCCTATTCAAGCGGCTTCTCCGCCCACGCCCTCAAAGGCGGCGCATCCCGCACCCTCGACGTCGATATATCGCCTCAAGTCGTGCCTGCCGCCCGCCGTGCCCTCGCGGCCAACCGCCCCCAAGGCTCCCATTCCGACCTGTTAATCGCCGATGTCTTTCCCTTTGTAGACGAACTGGCCGACCGCGGCCCCCGCTACGACATCGTCGTCTGCGACCCCCCCTCGCTGATGCGGAAACGCAGCCAGTACAAACAGGCCATGGGCGTCTATACCAAACTCAATCGCAACGCCTTCCGCCTCATAGCCGATGGCGGTCTGCTGGTGACCGCCTCGTGCTCGGCGCGAATTTCCCAAGAGGACTTTTTCCAAATCGTTCGCCGCGCCGCCGCTGGTGCCCGAGTCCGCACCCGCATCCTCGCCTACAACCTGCACCCAGCCGACCATCCAATAGACCCAGCCTTCCCCGACGGACGCTACCTCAAGTGCATCTGCGCCCGCGTCTTTCGCCCATCTTGATGCCGCCGGGGAGTCGGCACAACTTTAGAACTGAAACGATCCAAGCCGACTGCGAAAGCATATATTCCAATGGATGAACTGAGTTAGACCGTGTTCCTGCTCTTTTTGCTCGTTTGGGGCTGCGCCCGCGACGATCCGCTCCTCGTCGAAGGCCAGCAACACTTCCACAATCGAGACTACCAAGCCGCGATTGAGGTCTTGCAGCGAGCTGTACAACGCCCGTCCCCATCACAAGCTGCCTATCGCTATCTAGGGCGTTGCTACCTGCAAGTCGGCCAGTACGAGCAAGCGCGAGAAACAGCGCGCGCTGGCCTATCCCTCGCCCCCAACGACCCCGAACTCTACGACCTACTCGGTGCCATCGAGATGACCCGCGCATTCGCCGAGGCCCGCTACAGCGATACCGATGCCGCCCTGCGGGCCTTCCAACGGGCCATTGAACTCGATCCGCAACGCGCCACCACCCACTACAACCTCGGCCTCGTGTACAGCTACCGCGACAGCGCACACCTCGCCGAGCGCGCGTATCTATCCGCCTTACAGGTAGATTCCACGCTCGCGCCAGCCCACAAGAAGTTGGGCCTGTATTACCGACGACAAGGAGCCTTAGACCAAGCCCTAAGCCATCTGCAACGCGCCGTGCAGTACGCACCCGAAGACGCCGAAGCGCATTTTCATCGCGGCTTGCTGCACCGCGCTCAAGGACACTACGACCAAGCCATCGAAGCCCTAGAGCAAGCCGCCGAACTCAATCCTTATTCTCCGCAAGTCCACTTCAACCTGTCGCAACTCTACCTGCGCACCGGGCAGCGCGAGCAAGGAGAAAAGGCCCTAGCGCGCTCGGAAATCCTCCGCCAACACCACCGGGGCATCGGCTCGGAGCAATCCCCACCTACTGGGAGAGCAGTGACCGTCGGCTCGGCCACGGCCCGCTACAATCTCGCCCTAAACCTCGCCCTGCAAGGCCAATACAATCAGGCCGTCCTCGAATATCAAAACGCCCTCGCCATCAACCCCAAGCTAAAAGACGCCCACAGTAGCCTCGGCGTCCTCTTCACCTATCAGGGCGATTTGGTCGCCGCGGCCGAGAGTTTTCGCCAAGCTCTCGCCCTCGACGAAGAAGATCCACTCAGTCACACTCGGCTGGGGATGATCCTCCTCAAGCAGCAACGCTATGCGGAGGCACGGGCCAGCCTGCTGCGCGCCGCCGTACTCGACTCTAGCCTGCACGAGGCCGCCTACGGACTCGGCTTGGCTGCGGTCCGCACGGGCGATTTGACCGGGGCCGTCGCCCACTTTGCTGAGGCCGCTCGACTCAACCCCACCAGCGCCTCAGCGCAGTTGAACCTCGGGGTGGCATACGCGAAATTGGACAAATTCGACGAGGCCGCGCGCGCGTATGCCCGCGCCGTCGAGTTGGATCCTGCCAATGACCACGCCCATCTCTACCTCAGCGACGCATACCAGCAATTGGGGTACCTGCAAAAAAGCCAAGCGCACCGCGAAAAGGCACGGCAGTTAGCGCGCGAGGTGCCGTAGCTCCTGTACCGTGCCAACGCATCCTTCTGCTACCTCGCAGCGACCTTCCCGTTTCTCATCCGCCTCACCGCAGAAACCGACCGCGGCCAACAGCAACGTCAGAGCATCGTCTCTATCATCTATTGACGCGGCTCGACAACGGTCAAGATTTGGTCGGCAGCAATGTCGTTCAGCACCTGAACTGTCCCGCTGGGCCAGCGTACTTCGAGCCGGTCCACGCGCTCGGCCGGTCCCAAGCCAAAGTGCAGCCGCAGGTCGTTGTGCGACAAATAGCTTCCCCCGCTTTGCACCTCGGCGTGTTGGGTCTGCCCGCCGATACTAATGATCACTCGCGCACCAATCCCGTCGCGGTTGCTCACCGTGCCCACCGTCCGCACTAGCAGGTAGTGATTGCCGTGGTCGCCGTCGTTGCGCAACAGGGTGGGCGGGCCGTTGAGATTAAGGACGAATAAGTCGATGTCACCATCGCCATCGTAGTCGGCGAAACTCGTCCCACGACTGACGCGGCGCAAGGCAAAGCCCGGACCAGCTACGGCCGCCACCTCCACCAGCCGCCCGCCCCTATTCTCAAATAGCGAGTTGCCTTGTTGGTAGCTGGAGTTGACCCTCGGCAGGTCGGCCTGCGGGTAGGTGTGGCCGTTGGCCACGAAAAGATCGCGATCGCCGTCGTTGTCGTTGTCGAAAAAGCCTGTCCCCCACGAGACCAATTCGGCCGGTGCCGCCCCGATCCCCGCGGCAAAAGACACATCCGCAAAAAAGCCTCCACCCTCGTTCTTGTAGAGCGCGTTGTACTCGTCGGCGAAATTGGTGACAAAGAGGTCAAATAGGCCGTCGTTGTCGTAATCGCCCCACGCGGCTCCCATGCACCCCTGCGTCACGCCTTCCCCGCTGTATGCCACCCCGGCCATAAGCGCCTCCTCGGCGAAGCGACCATCGCGGCGATTGCGAAAAAGCAGATTGGGCGTGGAATCGTTGGCCACGAACAGGTCGGGCCACCCGTCGGCGTCGTAGTCACCGAACAGGGCACTCATGCCGTAGAACTTTTCGCCTTCTAGCCCGGCCTGTTGCGTCCACTCGGAGAACGTCCCGTCGCCGTTGTTGCGATAAAACACATCCGCTGCTGGCAGCAAACCCACCGGCCCACAGTACACCTTCACGTTCTTCCACAGACAGGGGATTGGGGATTCGTAGTCGAGGGAGAAATCCACGTAATTGGCCACGTACAAATCCACGTCGCCATCGCGGTCGTAATCGCCAAAGCTGGCACCGGTGCCCCACCCCATATCACCCACGCCGGTTTCCACCGTCACATCGGCAAAACGACCAACACCCGCGTTGCGATACAGGGTATTGCGGCCAAAGTTGGTAACGTAGATATCCGAGTGGCCGTCGTTGTCGTAATCGGCCACGGCACATCCCATCGACCAGCTCGTATCGCCCACGTCAGCGGCAATCGTCACATCAGCAAAGCGACCGCCGTCGTTGCGATAGAGTTGGTTGGCCGGATGCTCACCAGCGACAAAGCCCGCAAAAGAAGAGCCGTTGGTCACGTACAAATCCACGTCGCCATCGCGGTCGTAATCGAAAAAGGCCGCACCGCCCATCATCCCCTCGACTATGTAGCTTTGGTCAGTGCCCGAAATATTGCGCTGCGTCAGGCCAGCGGCCGCCGCTTGATCGACAAATTGCGCGGCCAGCGGCTCGCTCCACCCACTAGTGACCCCGACGAGGCACCCGACCGCGCACTTGTAGAAAAACTTCACTCCTCCGCCAGCCGCTGCATCTCCGCCACGTTTTCCTCGAATAAGGTGACGGAGTATTTCTGCCGTAAACCGCGGACATAGTGCACATAGCCTCTCTTGGCCTTGTCGATTTTCACGTAAGCCCGGGCCCGACGCTGGGTATCAGCATTGTAGGGCTCTTTTTCCCGCCCTCGATCTATTACCCTAAACACAGAATACCCCTCCCCTGTGGGCACTGGTCCACCAACTTCGCCTACCTCTAAATGTTGCGCTGCTTCATAAATGCTCGGATAAAAGGCTTGAGTATAAACGTTGAGACGCAGATTGCCGCTGTGATGCAGGGCTCCTTCCCGCATAGTATGCTGCACAGCTAGCGGGGTCGCATCCGTTCCCTCCTGGAGTTCTCGCTTAAGGCGATAAGCAAGGGAATCGCTAGGCACCAAAATCTCGGTCACCACGATCGTTTCGGGCGAGGTAAACTTCTCGGGATGGGCGTCGAAGAACGCCTGAGCTTCCTCATCGCTAGCTGTCGTGTGCTGATCCACCTCGCGCTGCCGCAAAAGGCTGATGAGCAATTCCTCCCGTTTCCTGCTGAG
>JAPOYQ010000776.1:0-2075 GCA_026706505.1 Gemmatimonadota bacterium | reverse complement strand
CAGATCCTGATCTAGGCCAAGAGCCCTAGCTTCTTGGAGGAAGAGGTGTTCCGGTATGAATATGTTCTGAAGCAGCGCTACGACTCGACTGCTGTCTGCCAGTTCCCTCGGAGCGATGCGAATCCTCTGGGCATTCTGGAGAAAGTCGGCGAGCGCAATCTGTCCCCCTTTGAAGGTACAGAGAGCTTTTTTGCCCGTAGAATCGGACAAGCCAGATCCATCTACAGCCTCCAGATTGCTTAGCAGCGGAATCCTGTAATACACGATCCTAGGCGCATACTCCTCTCTCAACGAATCGAGCAGAGCCTGGGTCCTGGTCGCCATTTTCCAAGATATCAACTCTTCCCTTATTCTCTGTTCAGACGACTCCAGCGGCACCGAGACGGCGTCCAGAACTTTAAAAACGACATACCCCTTCTGGCCTTCGTAGGAAAAAGGCACTGGTTCTGAGATTCCCCCTATTTCTAGATGGAAAACTTTTTCCGCTATGGTTGGCCTTGTTTGGTCTCTCAGCTTGTATGTGCCACTATCCCCGCCGTGCTCTCCGGTGTCTTGATGTAATGAGCGCTCGCGGGCGAGTTGCTGGAAATCGGCCCCTGCTTCGAGCGCTGCGACGACCTGCTGAGCTTCCTCCCTAGTCTCGACCATGATTCCACCTAGGCGGAGGGCGCGATCCCGGTGCGTGGCGCGATAGTGCCTGTGTAGCTCTTCATCGGTAACTAGCACCTTGTCAACAATCTGTCTTTTTCTATATAATTTGAGCAGGCGGGATTTTACCTGCTCGTCCATTCGCTTCTGGAATACAGGATCGCTAGCGATATTCTGGGCATGTGCTTCCCTGAGCAGGAGTTTCATGTCTATCAGGGCTTCCAGCAGGTTCCTATCGATTTCTAGGGGAGTCTCACCCACTTGCATACCGGCAGAAACGCGAGACTTGAACGCCTTAAATTCCGAGGGAGAGATCGCCTCGCTCCCTACTATGGCGAGGATAGACTCGGTCTCCGGCAACGGGCGAGAATCGTCGGCGAAGGCGATGGTTGCGCTAGCTGCCATGAGAAAGGTCAACAGGTATTTTTGCATAAGCACTGCTTGGATCCTTTTGGTTTTGCAAAAAAATAGTTGGTTAGAATTTTCAAATCTATTGATTTTTTTCATGCGATCAAATGTCTAGAAAACCTTTGGCGATCCGGTAGATAATTGGCTAGGCCAGGGATATAAAAACTCAGTTTTGGAGTCATTAATGATGTTAAAAAACACCAAATTCAACGACAGCGAAATGGCACGCATGGCGTCAATATTGATCAAGTACTACCATTTCCACAAGAAACAAAAAGACATAGCTCAAGAGATGGGCATTAGCCCCGGTCTGGTGAACACGATCCTGTCACAGGCAAAAAAGAATGGCTTCGTGCAAAACTTGATTTCCATGCCCAAAGAGAATGTGTTGGCCGCCCATGTCCAAGAATTGTTCTCTCCAGACATTCCAACCCCTAACGCCATCGTGGTACCCTTTTCGAAAAATATATCCGAGCGAGAACGCCTGCGGGGAATCGGCGTAGCAGCAGCCCGCTACTTCGAAGCCATTGCTCGCGATGGGATCCATATCACCCTCGATGGGGGAGAGACGATCTTCTGCATGATAGAGGAGCTGCGCCGGGCATTTTCGCAGATCGAGGTGTACAGTGTCGCCGGAGGCCCCCAATACGACCCCTATACTTCCGTGAACCTGCTAGTCAACTGCCTGCTGGTCCAGTTCGGGGCAACGCGGATGAATCCCCATATCCTGCCAGGTCCTAGAGACAAAGATCTACCTATTTACAGGAAGAAGGCCCAGAATACTTTGAAAGCAGCCTCGAAAGCTGACGTTTTCTTTCTCGGAGTTGGCGCTTTGGGTCGTTCCCTTTCCAGGACCAACAGGAAAAACATGGACGATCTAGGCATAGATTACAAGAAGCTACAGGATCGGGGTATCGTCGGCATTAGTGCTTACTCGGCTTTCGATGTCGAAGGAGAGCATGTTATCTGCGAATTAGACGAAAAGATCCTCAAGGTCGCACCTGAGCAAATCAAAAAAG
>JAPOYQ010000005.1 GCA_026706505.1 Gemmatimonadota bacterium | reverse complement strand
GCGCGCTGCCTGGCCACCGCGTCGACGCGCGCCCCCATCGTGTTGGCCGCCATCCCTACCGGAACTTCGTCCGCTTCCACTTGGGAGAAGCCCAAGGCGACATCGTCGAGCAGGCGAGCGGACAAAAGAAGGGCGAGCACCCCGGCTATTGGTTCTACACCATTGGCCAGCGGCACGGCCTGCAACTCGGCGGCGGACCTTGGTATGTGATAGACAAAGACGTTGCCAACAATATCGTGTACATCGCCCACGGCAGCGCGCCAACGCGAACCGGACGCTGCGAACTAATCGCCGAACAAATCCATTGGATCGCCGGAGCACCGGAGCATACCGTGCTCCAAGTCAAGCTGCGGCATGGGCCAGCCCTGATTCCCTGTCAGGTGCAAATGCTCGCGCCGGAGCGCGCCCACGTCGCCTTATCCACGCCCGATCCCGGCATTGCTCCAGGCCAGCACGCCGTGTTCTACGACGGTGAAATTTGCCTCGGCGGCGGCATCATTGCCTAGCTTGAGTGCGCCTATAAACGTCCTCCCGCACTACAGCACATCATTATTTTCTTGATGCGCGCCCCATAATATCGTATCTCTCTATATTGTCTAGCACAACTATTGGTGTAGCGCCGAATGGTTCGGCTATTCCTGTACCAAATTTAACCAAGCTGCACCAAGCTACAGATTCGATCCCGGCTGAACGACATATAGGCATATAATCTTTCCGAGACAGTTTTTTTCTCCATTGGCGGTGTGGTTCCTGCGACCCGTTATACCTTCGGTGACCGTCACGGGAGGTTGAGTACGCTGGTCGTTATCAACTTACTCCAGGAGGGAGAAATGGCAGTCAGGATTATCATTGGCCTGATGGCTCTTGTGGCCATCATTCAGGGTGCGGCAGGTGCCCCGATCGGAGGAGGCATTCTGACGCTCGCGCTAGTCGTTCTGGGTCTGATATATGGGGCGATAGCGATCGACGCCGAGGACGCGACAGCCTACTTGGCAGTCACCATTGCGGTTGGCGCTGCCGCAAGTGCGAACGTGCTGGACCAGGACCTTCTCAACACGCTTGGTGATCGCTTAGACGCCATCGTCGATCAGGTCAGCATCGCTCTATACGCCGCCGTCATCGCCATCCTCGTCAGAAGGACGATCAACCGGCTCAAGGGTTAACAAGGACAGGCGGATGAGTGGCTGCAAGCGCAAGTCCGCCTCGCTACCCGACCAGCCATGCATAATACGCGTTGCATCTGCGCAAGTAGGTGCAACGCGGCGTGGCTCGGTGCGTCTACACCACTAGATGACTCGACATCGCAGCCGACGATCATCCACGTCCCTCGCCACCTCAACCATCACTTTAAGCGCCTCTTGTGAGTTCGCCTCGTGTTCATCGGGTTCCTGTTGCAGGCCCCACGACGAACCCATGATCTTGTCGCAAAAGGCACCCGCAAACATCCGCTCCTCGTTTTCCTCCAGCACATCGCTGAAAATCGTCACCGCCTCAAGCAGGATCTCCCGCTTCTCCGCAGCAGTCTCGCCGAATCCCATCGCGTTGTTGATGAACCGGCCGACATCCAGACACGAGGCCCCGATGACCCCCTTCGGATCAATCGCCATCCAGCCGCGGTCTGCGTCGGACAGAATGTTCCAGTGATGGAGGTCGCCGTGCAGCAGTATCTGGGGTTCATCCGCCTCCATCAGGATTCCCATCATAGATTCCACGCGCGGAATCTGCTCGATATAGCCCCGTGCCCGTTCGGGATCCTCGCAGCTTTTGGCGTCCGCGAATGCACTTCGCATCCAATCCATAAAGTGCGGCAGTGTGTGGTGCGACGGCGGCGGAGTCGCGTGTAACTCCTGGAGGATACGCGCCGCAATCTCGCTTTGCTCGCGCGCGTTCCCAACAGAATCTAGCATCTTGCCAGGACGCAGTCGTTCGAGCAGCATGGCGTTAAGCGCTTTGTCGCAGTCGATGAGCCGGTTGATCCCACGGCCCTCGTAGATCGCCAACGCTTCCATCTCCGCGCTGAAATCGCCGTGCGGGACGCCCACCTTGAGCACGGCCTCTTCTCCATTGCTCATCTCGACGTACGCAATATAGTTGACCTTGATTTCTTCAGTCGGTCGGCCGAGTGTCAAGTCCCACCTAGCGCAGCACCGCTTGAGAATGGACGGCAGTTCCTCAAGCCACGCCTCGCCTTCTCTGCCAAATTCTCTGGTCGCGTATCGCAGGAATCGCTCGGGAAATTTCGGTGCGTCCGAATCGGTTGCGTCGGTTGACATCTGCCTCCCTCTTTCTCAAAGGATCGAGGTCGGTCGCCTACAGGCTCGGGGGGTTCAGACGGCTTCTCAGGAGCTTGACTCAAACAGAGGATTTTTCGCCCGGGTTAGAGGCAGGCCCACGGGCCGTTCTTCGAGGATGGATTGGTACGCGCCGCACAGCACCTCCACACCTCTGGCCGCCGTGGCTATATCGCTCTGGGGTGCAGGGCCCCCTTCCAAAGCCGCGAGCAACTGGTCGATGGAGGAGGGACATTGATGACCGTCTAGGTACTCGTCTAGCGGGCAGGCACGACCGGTCTCGACGACTAGGCCAGCGCCCGGATCGAGGAAAAAATTGGCCCCTTCGAATTCAACTGTCAGGGCGTTGCGCGGACCCCGCTGGCCCTCGACGGCCTGTTTGCCCACTGCCAACACGGCCCAAAAGCGGCCGTAGTCGAGACAGATCTGACCAAAGTTCTCCACATCGGCTTCGACATAGGGCCGCCAGAACTTCTGCCAGCGCGCTTCCACCCGGCGGGGCACACCCAGCAGGTGCAGGGCGTAGTCGATGGCGTAGCAGCCCATATTGGTCATTTCGCCGCCACCGGCCGTGGCCGCTGGATCAAAACGCTCGGGCCAAGTTTCCCGGATCGGAAAGTCTTGGGCAAAGGTCATGCCAAAGGTGTGATAGTAGCTCACCACTTGGCCGTATAGTCCAGCCCGCACCTGGTGCAGCAGCTTGTCAAAAGCAGGTTGGAATTTGACCATGGGGACGTCGAAGACAGCGGGGGTCCCCGCAGCCCGGACCTGTTCTTCAATGCGGCGGGCGGCGGCTGGATTGTGGCACAGGGGTTTGTTGATCCAGAGCGCCTTGCCGGCCCGAGCAGCCAATTCGACCATCTCGGCTTTGTCGCAGGGATCGGTCGCCAAGGCTAGGATCTCGACCTGGGCATGGTCCACCACGGCCTCGTAACTGGCGGATAGGGGCGCTCGCATAGCCTGCTGCAATTCCCCAGCCCGCTGCGCCCTAGGCTCGTATCCCGTCACCACCCAGGTCCGAGGATGCGCGGCGAACTGCCCGGCGGTCCCGGCCCCGTGGGTGCAGCAATTGCCCAATATACCAACTCCGTACATAAAGTCCTTCTCGGTCTAGACCGTCGGCGGTTGCGGCCCGACTGGCGCAGTCCACACCCACATCCACCAGCGCGTCAGCAGGTTGGTTTGCGCTACTTGAGAAACATCTCCCCGATGAAGGGCAAAGGCTTGTTTGGACGCTCGTAGTGAATCTGTTTAGGCGTCTTTTCTAGACCAGCAGCCCATTGGTCGCGCCAGTCTTCATAGGCGGTCTCCGAGGCGGGGTCGCGCCGGCTGCGGGCGACGAGACTGGGCCATTCGGGCCGCGGGGAAGGCTCGCCCGTTTTCTGGTAGCGCAGGTCCATACTCCAGCGCACGGCGTTGGTGTTATTCGGGCCCGAGCCGTGGGGCGTCAGTTTATGGACGAACAGAACGTCCCCCTTCTGCATGGGCAGACTAATCCGCTCAGTCTGAGGCAGGTCCTGCCCGTACCTCCAATAGACCATGCGCCGCTGATGGACCCGAGGCTGAACCTGCAAGCAGCCGTTCTCTTCGGTCGACTCGACGAGGGGGATCCAGACAGTGATCTGGAGGATTCCCTGTGCTTGTTGGGTGGTAAATACGGCGTCCTGATGAAAAATTACATCTGTTGACGGCATCTTTGGCCGGACGTGCGACACGGCATTGCAGGTAATTTCTGGGCCGATGAACGGCTCAATCAGATCGACGAGGTTTTGGTTACGCAAAAACTCAAAGGTGCCGCGCCGGCGGGTCTCCCCTATGTCGGGACAGCCATCGACCTCGTCGCACTCTTCAGCCAGACACGCCAAGCGCCGCGCAAAAGGCTCATTTTCATAGAGGTTTGCGATCTTGCCTTGGCCGTATAGATCGCGGGCGATTTCATCGACGATGATATTGTGATCCTCGATGAGCGGCGCGAGATCGTCGTCGGTAAGCCCTCCTTTGATGATGACGTACCCTTCTTCTTCGAAAAAGTCGAGTTGTTGGCTGGTTACTTTCACGATTGGTCTCCTTCTGTTCAACTTTCTTCCCTGTCTCCAACTCCTTTAATAACGACTCGACCGACGGGAGACAAGACCCGTCGGCCAGCGCACCTCGACTTGTAAAGGTCTTGGCTAGCCTCTACAATAAAAGGCTGCACCTCCTCTCAAACAAAGACCATGGCATGTTTGCGCTAATTTTTCTGTCGCTGCTCGGCTCGATCTACGGCTATTCGGGCTGGCGGCTTATTCCCTATCTCCCTCCGCCCGCGCAGATCGCTGCCGCATTGGCGCTAGTGCTCCTACTATTGACGCCCTTGTTGCTCTTTCGCCTGCGCTCCCGTCCACATCTAGCCTGGCTGACAGATCCCCTCGCCTGGGTAGCCTATCTCGGCATGGGCTTTTTCACCATCTGCTCGACGCTGCTGCTGCTGCGCGATATCGGAGGACTGCTCCTAGGTCTATTCTATCCCATCGACGCGGAGCTCAATGCCAGCATCGACTTGGCGACCTTTGCCCTAGCCTTGGTCGCGGCGGGCTACGGTTACTACCAAGCTCGCCGCACGCCAGCGGTCCGCCGCGTCGATGTCCCTATCGCGGATCTCCCGCCTGCGCTAGTCGGACTGCGCATCGTCCAGATCAGCGATCTCCACATCGGCCCAACCATCAAAGCCCCTTTTGTAGAGCGAGTCGTCGCTCGCGTCAACGAATTGCAACCCGACCTAATCGCCTTCACCGGCGACCTCGCCGACGGGCCGGTCGAACGACTCGCCCCACACACAGCCGCTCTAGCCGAACTCACCGCGCCGCTCGGAATCTACTTCTGTACCGGCAACCACGAATACTACTCGGGCGTGGAAAGCTGGACTGAGCAAGCGCGCCGCCTCGGCTTCGATGTCCTGATCAACGAGCTACGCCAGATCGACTGCGATGGCGGGCGGATAGCCTTGGCCGGCACGACCGACTTCAGTGCCGGCGAGCTAGTGCCCGATCACGCATCGGACCCGGCCAAAGCTCTTGCCGCGAGCGATGGTGCCGATGTGCGCATTCTGCTCGCGCACCAGCCGCGCAGCATAGAAGCCGCCAGCCAAGCCGACTGCCACCTGCAACTGTCGGGCCACACCCACGGCGGCCAGTTCGTGCCGTGGAAGTACGCAATTCCCCTCCAACAGCCCTATGTCGCGGGCCTGCACAAATTTCGCGACACTTGGATCTACGTCCATCGAGGCACTGGCTATTGGGGTCCGCCACTGCGGCTCGGTGCCCCTTCCGAAATCGCGCTCCTCACCCTGAGCCGGGACGGGTCCACATGAAGCCGCTTTTAAATTCCCTTGACACACTACGGATGACGCTTCTTATGTACACCATACATCCGCGTCTCATCCCTGGAGATGAACCATGACTGCCAATGCCCAACCCGTTTCAGCCACAAACGGCCGCGCGGCCACCCAGTTTCGTCTCATCGACTGCGACGTGCATCACACCCTGCCCAACGACAAAGCCCTCTTTCCCTACTTGCCGCGTCACTATGTCGAGCGCATTGAGGACTTCGGCTCCATGATGCCGCAGTTGGGCCATACCAATATGCCCAAACACGGCAATCGCCAGGAATTGTGGGAGGACCAAGAGACCAATCCAGCGGCCAACGTCGAAGTAGCGCGCCAGAGGCATCTCGACGAGTACGATATCGACGTGGCCGTGTTGACTGGTGGGCCGTACAGCGCGGCCGTGCATTCGGATTGCGATTATGCGGCGGCCTATTGCCGGGCCTTCAACGATTGGACCCTAGAACACTGGGTGGGCGCGGACTCGCGCTTTAGATCCTCCATCCACATCGCCCCCCAAGATCCACAGCTAGCCGTGGAGGAAATAGACCGCCTAGGCCCCAAGCCCGAGTGCGTCCAAGTGATGATGCCGGCTGGTTCGCGCCAGCCTTTTGGCCACCGCTTTTACCACCCCATCTACGAGGCCTGCCAGCGCCACGGTCTGCCGCTGAGCATCCACTTCGGAGCCGAGGGATCCGGCATTGCCGCGCCGCCTACGGCTGCGGGATATCCCTCGCACTATCTGGAAATGCGCATGGCCCGGCCGCAGATCGCCATGGCGCATACAGTCAGCTTTATCTGCGAGGGCGTCTTTGAAAAATTCCCCGATTTTCGGGTCCTCTTCGTCGAGCACGATGTGTTCTGGGTCCCGGGGTTGATGTGGCACATGGATTCCGACTGGAAGGGACTGCGCGATTATACGCCGTGGGTCAAACGCCTGCCCAGCGAGTACTTGCGGCAGCACATCCGCTTTGGCACCCAGCCCATGATCCAGCCGCCCACGCGCGACGATATGAAGCGCTTTTTGGAGTGGCTCCACGCCGATGAGGTCCTGGTCTTCGCCAGCGACTATCCGCATTGGGACTGGGACGAGCCAACGGGTTTCCTCGCCGATTTTGACGCGGACTATCGCCACCGCATCATGGCACAAAACGCCGCGGAACTCTATGGCTTCTAAGCGCTACGTGGTCGCCCGGGCCGAGGAACTGCCCACTGGAGCGCGCAAGATCGTCAGCTTGGGCAACAGAGAGATCGGCGTCTTCAACATCGGGGGCCGCTACTACGCCCTGCGCAATAGCTGTCCACACAAAAACGGACCCTTGTGCCGGGGCCGATTGCGGCCCTTGGTCGTGTCACCGGGCGTATATCAGATCGGCTATCAGCAAGAGGGCTTGGTGCTCAAGTGCCCCTGGCACCAGTGGGAATTCGACTTGGCCACTGGGCAGGCGCTGTACGACGAGACCATGCGGGTGAAGACGTACGCGGCAGGGCGCGAAGGAGAGGAAGTGGTAGTGTACGTGGAGTGATGCTGCTTGCAGGACGGCCCATTGGCCGGTTGTGATCCGCCGCTACCCTTGTTACTTTGCACGCCTCACTAGGAGAGCACAGATGACCACAGCCCCGTCCGTTACCCAGCTCCACAAAGCACTGGACCAAGAGCAGATTGACCAATTCCGCCGCCTCGGTTTCATCGTCATCGGCAAGCTGCTAGACGACGACCTCGTCTCCTTGCTGCGCGATGAATACGACCGCCTCTTTGCTGAGGCGCGCCAGAACGGGCGCTTCCGCAACCTGTCCATCAGCGACACCAACGACCTCGACGAAAAAAACAACGCCGACGAGCAGATGTTGCAGATCATGCAAGTGTGCGAGCGCAGCATCCACTTCCGGCAACTGCTCTACGACACCCGCATCCTCGACATTGCCGAAGACCTCATCGGTCCGAATATCCAACTCTTCCACGACCAAGCTCTCTACAAACCCGCCCACCACGGCGGCCCCGTCTTTTGGCACCAAGACAACGCCTACTGGAAATGTATGCCAGCCAACTTGGTTAGCTGCTGGATGACGCTCGACGATGTCGATGTGACCAACGGGGCCATGCACCTGCTGCCCGAATCGCACCTGACGCCCGTCGGACACGAGCGCTCAGAGCAGACCATTGCCTTGCTCGACTACGGCGACCAAGTCGATGCAACCCAAGCTGCCGTCATAGATCTACCCGCGGGCGGCGCGCTCTTCCACCACTGCCAAACCCTCCACTACACCCCACCCAACCAAACCGACCGCCAGCGCCGCGCCTTTGTCATCCACTTCATGCCCCCTGGCACGCGCTCGGCGCACACCGGAGAATTCCTCGAAGTGTCTTTTGGCCGCCCCATGCTGCGGATGCGCGTCTGATCACGGCGGTCAGAGTCAGGCCAAATAGCGCTCGGGATTTGCCACGACCTCAGCCAGCAGAGTATCGACGTACACATCTATGGCAAAAAGCCGGCACGGGGACGCGCCGACGAGGCCCCGTGTCAGCGGACCAGTAGCATCCCAAAAGTCCCCTAGACGAGGGCGGTCCAAAGCGGGATAAGCAGCTTGTGGATCGGTTCGTCGCAAGTGATGCCAGTAGAGCACTTCGACCAGATGGATGTAGGTAGAAGTCTGATAATCGACGCCCAGCATGAGAATTTTGCCGCCGCGTCGATAGGCGCGAAACATGGGCGAGTGGGTGCCATAAGTCCGTCCCCAAGGGGCCAGATCCCAAGGCGACGCATGGCCTTCTTGGCGTAAGTGATCCGCGACAAAATCCGCCGCGCCACACCCTCGGGCCGCTACCGAGTGAGAGTAATGATCCGAGCGATAAGTATCGGGTAAGCAGCGAAAGAACTCGGTCAGCCACCCCACAGTCGAAGGGGTAGTCGCCCAGTCCCAGCGGCGCGCTCGTTCGCTCCGCTCTATCAGGTGGAACGAGGGCATCAGAATAAGCCCATCGGGACCGACCGCCGCTTGAAGCGCATCGACCACAGTCTGCGCTCCTCCGGCAACAGGCCCTAGGCTCTTGAACGAGGAATGGATAAAGAGCACATCCCCCGCTTCGACGCCCAAGGCTTCTAAATGGCTCTGTAAGTCGTCTTGGGTATAGGCGTCCATCGCATCGCGCGATTAGGATTGCCCGTCAGTCCGACGAGGGTGGATCGACTTCCGGGCGGTGAGCAAGTAGTCGAAGGCGCGGATGCCGTCCCAAGCGCGCAACCCCCGCAGGCGGCCGACGTAGTATTCGAGCACCATGTGCTGACAGCCGTTGCGGGTCACGAGCCATCCTCTTCTAACACGAATTGGCGGTCGCCTTCCGAGTAGGCCACGATCATATCCGCGTCTTCGGGGCCGAGGCTAATTCCGTTGTGGAAGACGCCGGCTGGGATGGCGAGCGTATCGCCAGCCTCTAGCGTAAAAGACTGATCGCCCAAGCTGTGCTCTACGCGGCCGGCGAGTAAATAGAGCACTTCTTCGCAATTGGGGTGAGCGTGGCGCGGATTGGCTTGGCCAGCTTTGAGGACGACGCGGCCCAAAGTGAGGCCCTCGACATTGCCCTGCGGACGGCCCGCCAACCAGGTCAGATGGCCCCACGATTCATCTACGCGATTCTGGAGGCTTTCGGCGGCGCTGAGAAGAGGATTCGACATTTCGTTTAGACTCCGGTTAGAGGTGAGCTATGAAAAAAAACGATAATACAAGGGCCTTATGCTTCCCACCGAAGGTCAAGGCTCGGCCACCAAGGTATCAATCGTCGTGTCAAGCGCATGGGCGATCCGGGACAGCGTTGCCGCGGAACCGGGCTTGAGTCCGCGCTCGATTTCGGACAGATAGCTAACAGCGACCCCCGTCTTTTTGGACAGGTCGCGCAACGTAATGCCGAGATGATTGCGAAATGCGGCCACGGGGTTCCCACCGCGCATGATGGCAAGCGCCACGTCGTGGGGGATGCGACTGCCGTCGTCCGAATCAAGAGCAGCTAGCCTGTCTTCGAGCTCTTCATTGCGGGCAATCAGGGCATCGTATTCCGCCCGGGGCAAGGTAATGGTTCCGGTGTCAGCCATAGACTTCCCTCCTATGCCGAACTCTCAGGACCACCATGACAGTGGTCTTGTTGTATTCAATGCTGAAGATAACGCGATAGTCTCCAACTCTCATACGCCTATACTCACTGCCGGTCAGTATAATCACTTGGTTGGCCAAAGAGGCCGGATCTCTGGCATACTGCTCAACCTTGGCAATGATTCTCTCGCGATCCTGTGCAGCGAGGCGGCGCATATCTCTGATCGCCTTAGGCACCCATTCAATCGTCATACCTTTCCCCGCATTCATATCGATCATGTTCGCAAATAGCGAACACCTTGTCAAGAGCTATTCCTCTGCCCTATAATCGGCGCGTCTTAATTTTGACGGCCCTCCAGCCGTTGGGCATATTACCCGCCCATGAATCCCATACACCCTCAAGCCCTGTCGGCACTGACCACTCTCCTCGGCCCGCGCCTGAATGAGACCTCTGAGATCCGCCGCGCCCACGCCGCCGACGCCTCGTACCACGCCCCACAGCCACCGCAGGCCGTAGCCTTTCCCCACAACATCGACGAAGTAGCCCAAATCGCCCCAATCTGCACCGCGCACCCAGTGCCAATCCTGCCCTTTGGCCCCGGCACGGCCGTCGAAGGCGGCATTGTCGCCGTGCGCGGCGGCCTGTGCGTCGATCTCTCGCGCATGAACCGCATCCTCCGCGTCAGTGCCGCCGACATGGACGCCACGGTCGAAGCCGGCGTCACCCGCCAACAACTCAACGAACACCTCAAGGCACAAGATACCGGCCTGCACTTTCCAGTCGATCCCGGTGCCGATGCCTCCTTGGGCGGTATGGCCGCCACCCGCGCCTCGGGCAGCGCCGCGGTCGGCTATGGCACCATGCGCGACAATGTCTTGGGCCTCAAGGCCGTTTTCGCCGACGGCACCATCGTCGAAGCGGGCGGACGCGCACGCAAATCCTCGGCGGGCTACGACCTGACCGCCCTGCTCGTCGGCACCGAAGGCACCCTAGCCCTTATCACCGAAGTAACCCTGCGCCTAGCCAAGCTGCCGGCGGCCATCTCCGCAGCCGTCTGCCCCTTCGCCGACCTCGACACCGCCGTCGCCGCGGCCATCGACGTCTTGAGCGCGGGAATCCCCGTCGCGCGGCTCGAATTGCTCGACGAAGTGCAAATGCGGGCCTGCAACCAATACGCGGGCCTCGACTACGAAGTGGCACCAACGCTCTTTTTTGAATTCCACGGCACGGAAAAAGGAGTCGTCGAACAAGCTGAAACCGCCGGCGAGTACATAGCCCGGCGAGGCGGCGGCCCCTTCCGCTGGGCCACGGCCGAGGGCGAGCGCGACCGCTTGTGGCAGGCGCGCTACGATGCCTATTACGCCTCGCGTGCGCTCCGCCCCGGCTCAGTCGGCTACGTAACCGATGTCTGCGTGCCCATTACGTCCCTCGCCCGCTGCATCCACCAGACGAGAACTGCGCTGGCCGACCTCGACTTTCCCGCGCCGCTCTTCGGCCACGTCGGCGACGGCAACTTCCACGTCGTCTGCCTCATCGAACCGGGTAACGCCGCAGAACTAGCGCAGGTCCAGCGGCTAGGCGAGCAAATCGTCGAATGGGCACTCCAAGCCGGGGGAACCTGTACCGGCGAACACGGCATCGGCCTGGGCAAGATCGACGCGCTCGAAGCCGAGTGCGGCCCAGGCGTCGAGGTCATGCGCCGCATCAAAAAAGCACTCGACCCAGATAACCTGATGAACCCCGGCAAAATCCTGCGCGTCTAAAGCCACCATTCCCCTCAACGTAGAGAGATCGCCATGAAAATCACCAACGTCGAATTCTTCCACATCAATCCGCGCCTCTGCGACCGCTACCAAGGCCACGAGGTCCGCTTCTCCGGCATCGACACCCAGACCGTCTTCCGCGTAACCCTCGACAACGGCGTCGTCGGCTACGGCGACGAGCGCGGTCACACCTCGCTCTCCGAAGGGCAAATCTCGGGCATGATCGACCAATCTCCGTTCAACTACGTCGCTGGCGCGCTCAGCACCGGCCTGATGGGCGCGCTGTACGACGCCATGGGCAAGGCCATCGAAGAGCCGGCCTACAAACTGTTCGGCCAAAAGGTGCGCGACCGCGTGCCCGTAGCGGCGTGGACCCGGCCCGCGGCCCCCGAGGACTTTGCCAGCGAAATCCAGCGCGCCGCCCAAGAGGGCTACACCATCTTCAAGATGCACTCGGCCGAACAGCACGACGTGATCGAACAGACGCGCGCCGCCCAAGAAGTCGCGCCGACTGGCTTTAAGGTCCACTGGGACTTCAACCACAATCGGCCCGCTACGGCCGTGCTGCGCATCGTCGATGAGTTGGAAAAATTTCCGGTCGTCGGCTTCTTGGAAGATCCGCTCTATCCCTACGACATTGAGGGCTGGCGTCTGTTGCGCTCCAAGACCTCCCTGCCGCTTTTGATGCACGTGCCGCAGCTCGGGGGCGGCCCGGAGATTCAGCGGGATGTAGCCGACCTCTACATGATCGGCGAAATGGGCCTTGGCCCATCCATCCGCCGGGGCTTAGCTGCGGCAGCCGCCGGCCTTTCGACCGTGGTCCAGCTCACCGGCGGCACCCTGTGCAAAGCCATGGCCATGCACTTGGGCGCGGTCATTCCCAATGTCTCGCATTCGACCAACTTAGACGACCAGTACGCGGAGGATGTGACCGGGGGCCGTCTCGAAGTGAGTGAAGGCAGTACGCCAGTGCCCGAGGGGCCGGGGCTAGGCGTGGAAGTCGATGAGCGCATATTGACAGAGCTAGCTGCGCGGGCCAAGAGCGAACTGCCGCGTCACGTCGGCGTCTTGCACCTGCCCGGCGGCACCACGTACTACACCCCGAGCATCCCGTCGGTCGAGCGGCTGACCGGATTTGTCGAGGGCAATGTGCGCGGCGTGCGCAGCGAGGTCTGGAACGATGACGGCTCGGAAGAATTCGCTCGGATTTACGAACAGGTGCAAAAAGAAGGTAAACTCAAGGCTTAGAAAGGAACGCTTCATGCTCGACCAACTCGCCCATCTCCGCAGTGCCCAGACCGGACGCGCCTCGTCTTGGGAAGAAACCGGCCGCAACAGCGACGCTTGGTGGATCGAACCCGGTGAGAGCGCAGTCCTCGCCGACATCAAAGGCCCTGGCCGCATCACCCACCTGTGGCTGACCCAATCCAACCACTACCGCGAGTGCTTGCTCAAGATCACTTGGGACGACGCGGATAGTCCCAGCGTGGTGTGTCCTTTGGGCGATTTCTTCGGCCTCGGCCACGGTATCGTCAACTCCTACCAATCCCTGCTCTTTTCCGCCTCGACGCGCAGCAACAATGTTTTTAACACTGGCTGCGCCCTCAACGCGTACGCGCAAATGCCCTTCCGCCAGCGGGCAGTCGTCGAGCTGGTCAACGAAAGCAGCGAACGGCACCGCCAGTACTTCTACGTCGATTACGAGACCGGCAACGTGCCGAGCGAGGCCGGGTATTTCCACGCGGAGTTCCGCCGCGAAAATCCCTTCGGCGGCTGGGGCCACGAAATCCGCGTCAACTCGCCGGAAGCCAACATCGTCAACAAGGAACAAATGGCATGGGACAACAACTACGTCATCTTGGAGACCCTAGGCCGCGGTCACTACATCGGCTGCAATATCAGCGTCACCAACTTCCAGGGCACTTGGTGGGGCGAAGGCGACGACATGATCTGGGTCGATGGCTACAAGTGGCCCCCCGAGTTGCACGGCACCGGCAGCGAAGATTATCTCAACCAGGCGTGGGGCATGCAGGACAACGCCTTTTTGCGCAACGGCTCCTCCATCCATGAAAACAACACCAACGGCTACCAAACTTCGTACGTCCACCACCTCGAAAACCCGATTCACTTCCAGCGGGAAATCAAGGCCACCATCGAACACGGCCACGGCAACCACCTCTGCAACGAGATGAGCAGCGTCGCCTACTGGTACGCAGCCGAACCCACCCGCGTGGCCGACCCCCCCACCGTCGCCCAGCGCCTGCCCGTCCTGCGCGACGACCAAGGCCAGTGGCTGTACGATCCAGAGAATCAAATCACCAGTAGGAAAATCCGCCCCAACGCGGAAATGGAGCAGATGAAAACGCAATGGGCGGCCAAAGAATCGTCCTAGCAGACGCGTTCTTTTGCCTCTTGTAGGGGCAACCCTTGTGGTTGCCCTATCTCCAAAGCAAAAACACCCACGTAGGAGGTAGGTTGCTAACAACCACGGCCAAAGTTCAGATCGTCCTCGACGTACTCCAGCGGCTCTATCCCAATCCCTCAGTCCCGCTCAAGCGTCGCGACCCCTACACGCATCTGATTGCCGTGTTGCTTTCGGCGCAGTGCACGGATGTGCGCGTCAACCAAGTAACGCCCGCGCTCTTTGCCCGCGCCGACCGGCCCGAGCGCATGGTCGAACTAGCCGTGGCAGAGATCGAGCAGATCATCCGCCCTTGCGGACTAGCCCCGCGCAAGTCCAAGGCCATCTGGGAGCTGTCGCAAATCCTGCTCGCCGAACACGGCGGCCAAGTCCCGCCCGATCTGGCCGCGCTCGAACGCCTGCCTGGAGTGGGGCACAAAACCGCGCAAGTCGTGCTCGCGCAGAACTTCGGCGTGCCCACCTTTCCCGTGGATACCCACATCCATCGGCTGATCTACCGCTGGGGGCTATCCAACGGCAAGAACGTTAAGCAAACGGAACGGGACTGCAAGCGCCTTTTCCCCCAGGAGCGCTGGAACGACCTGCACCTGCAAATCATCTACTTTGGCCGCGAGCACTGCCCAGCGCGCGGGCACCAGCCGGCCGAGTGCCTTTTGTGCAGTAGGATAGGCCGCAAGAGCTTGTTCAAGTGAGGACGCCATAGACTGGAGAAATCATCTATGCCTGAATCGAATCGCGGACAAAGCTATCCGCTAGCGGAAAACGGGACGCGTGCGGACGAATTGGCGCACTTGGACCGAATCACCTCGCGGCGGCACTTCCTAGCGACCGTAGGCAAGGGAGCAGGGCTAGCAGTTCTAGGCGTCTGTTTCGCTGCCCCAAGCTGTAGCGAGGGACCCGTTCAGCCAGCGACCAATGGGATTGACCCAACCGTGATTGGGCTGCCCAAGCCAGACATGATCGTCCACTCGCAACACCCCTTCAACGGCGAGTTTCCTCCGCATCTGCTCGCCGCGGCCGTCACGCCGACTGCGCGCCATTTCGTGCGCAACAACGGCAGCATCCCCGAGCGCGCCCTGCGCCGTGATGCCCAAGGCTGGAGCCTGACCGTTGACGGCGAGGTCCGCAATCAACGCGCCTTCTCACTGGACGATTTGCACAGCCTGCCGCAAGTCACCTTGAAGGTGGTATTAGAATGCGCCGGGAATGGTCGAAGCGCATTCGCTCCCAGTGTGGGCGGTACGCAGTGGATTCGCGGAGCAGTCGCCTGTAGCGAGTGGACGGGCGTGCGCTTGCGCGATGTGTTGCAAGCGGCCGAAGCAACCGAGAAGGCCGTGTACCTCGCCAACTACGGCGAGGACGATCCTCCGTTTTCGCGGGGCATTCCCATCGAGAAAGCCATGGACGAGCACACGTTAATCGCGCTCAAAATGAACGGCGAGCCACTGCCGGCGGCCCACGGATTCCCAGCGCGCTTGCTCGTTCCAGGTTGGATCGGCAGATCCATGCAGAAGTGGCTCAACCGCATCTGGGTGCGCGACACCGTCCACGATTCCGATAAAATGACCGGCTATTCCTACCGCGTTCCAGCCTATCCGGTGGAACCGGGGGAACCGCCGCCGGAAGCCGACATGATCATTGCCACCTCGTGGGTCGTCAAGTCGCTCATCACTGCGCCGCAAGCCAACGCAACCGTCCAAGCGGGCGTTCCACTCAGCGCTGGCGGACACGCTTGGGCCGGCGAACGCGATGTGGCTAAGGTGCTCGTCTCCACCGACCTCGGCGTCCAATGGCAAGAGGCCCAATTAACTCCGCCAGCCAATAAATACGCTTGGTATGGTTGGTCCACCGAGCTAACCTTTGCGAGCAAGGGCTACTACGAAATCTGGGCGCGGGCGTTTGACGATGCGGGCAACGCCCAGCCTTTCCGCCAGCCTTGGAACCCCAAAGGCTACCTCGGCAACGTCATTCACCGAGTGCCAATCGCGGTCTCGGCGTGAGTGCGAACAAAACGCGAAAGGAAACAAACATGAGCGATAATCTGCGGCTGTTGTCCATCGGCGCGCATCCGGCCGACATCTTTGACCAATCGG
>JAPOYQ010000688.1:15240-16087 GCA_026706505.1 Gemmatimonadota bacterium | reverse complement strand
GTGACGCTATTTACGTGATGGATGCCGAAGATGGGGGGAATAAGCGGCGCATTTACGGCGGCGGTATGCCAGAATGGTCCCCGGATGGGCTCCAAATCGCCTTTTGGAATCCCTATGAAGTGGGCGTGATAGATACAAGCGGTACTAACGTGCGCTGGCTTGCCCCTAGTCCGCGTTGGGACGGCGAACCGGCATGGTCCCCGGATGGGGCGCAGATAGCTTTTATATCCCAACGGGATGGCGGCCCATCAGACCTTTATGTTACGGATTTAGACGGGCAAACTGTACGTAGGTTGACATACGGGGACGGGTGGACATATGCTCCGGCATGGTCTCCTGATGGCCGTTACATCGCTTTTCATGAGCTACGTGGCGATGATCAATCAGACCTTTACGTCATCTCTGCGGATGGACAGAGAACACAAAAATTGATCGAGCATCCAAGTGACGACGCGGCCCCAGCTTGGTCGCCGGACGGGACCAAGTTGGCATTCTGCTCAACTCGTGAAAAAGATCACTATATTGCCGGTTTACCTCACATGGCTATCTATGTAGTGGAATTACACTACTAATATTCACTTCGGTTGGAGGAGATGGCTCAGACACAGCCAGCGTGTTCTTGCCCCCGCAACAGGGGATAGTCGGGTTTGTCTTGGGGAGCACCTGTCCAGCGCGAGCGGGCGCTCATGTAGTGGGTGGCCATGCCGCGGCGGCGCGTCGTCGTCTGGTTGGGACCGGAGCGGTGCAGGAGCAGGCTGTGGTGGAAGGAGCAGTCTCCCGCTTGCAACAGGATGGGCTGTTCGCGCTGGCTGTCGATAGATGCGTCGGGAAATTTCTTGTCTTGCCG
>JAPOYQ010000688.1:0-15230 GCA_026706505.1 Gemmatimonadota bacterium | reverse complement strand
CTCGCTGTGGTCAACCAGCCCCTCGCGGTGGCTGCCCGGCACGACCCACAAGCAGCCGTTTTCAAGGGTTACATCATCTAAGGCGACCCAAGCGGTGGCGATGTCCATCGGCTCGATGTGGAAGTACGCGGAGTCTTGGTGATAGGTTTTTTCTATGCCGCCCGGCCCCTTGATGAAAACTTGGTCGCCGTAGAGCTTGATGTCTGGGCCGAGCAAATCGGCGGCTGCGGCGAGGAGGGACTCCCGCGCGGCGTGGTCGCGGAAGAACGGATCGCAATCGGACGGGCCGTTGATCTTGCGCAGGTGATCAATGTGGCGTTGCTGGGGCGCGTTGGGATCGAACTCGATGTTTGCCTCTGGGAAGGGCAGTGCGCCCGAGGCAATCCCTTCGAGGTGGGTGCGAAGCTCACTCACGTCTTCTGCGGAGAGGGCATTGCGCAAGATGGTGTACCCGTCTTGCTGGTACTGGGCGATTTGTTCGGGGCTGAGTACGGACATGGTTTGTTCCCTGTTAGGCTATCTCCGCCAGCGCGTTCCCCACCGCGGCGACCAAGCCGTCGATGTGCCCAGCGTCCATGGGCGCAGAAAGCGCGCACATGCCCAGCCCTGGGCCGAGGAAGTACCCCTGTTCGATGAGCGAGAGAAAGAGCGGCTGAATGAGGGTTTTGTCGGTGGCGGCGAGGTCGCGGTAGTTGGCGATAGGGCCGCGGGCGAAGTAGATGCTGAAGACCGATCCCGTGCAGACCGCTTGGGCGGCGATTGCACGATCGGTAAAGAGCGCGTTGAGTTGGTCCTTTAAGCGCGTTCCGAGTGCGTTCAAATGGTCGATGGTTTGCGGCGTTAGCTCGCTCAGAGTCGCTAGCCCGGCGGCCATGGCCACGGGATGCGCGCTAAAGGTGCCGCTCTGAAAAAGGCCGGTGGATTGCTGCGAGTTGTCGAACAGGTCCATCAGGTCGGCCCGGCCGCCAAAGGCCCCGACCGGAAAGCCGCCGCCGACGATCTTGCCAAAGCAACTCAGGTCCGGGTCGATGCCGTACAGGCCCTGCAAGCCGCCCGTGGCTGTGCGGAACCCAACGATTTCGTCGAGGATGAGCAAGACTCCGTGGCGGCGGGTGATGTCGCGCACGGCGCGGGCAAAATCCGGCTGGATGTCTAGGACGCCGGCCTTGGGGTCGAAGAGGACGCAGGCGAGTTCGCCGGCGTGCTCAGCGACGAGCCGTTCGACGGCTTCTGGATCGCTGTAGGGGAGGATGACGGCTTCGGACGCGGCTGACGGGGACATGCCGCCGGCTGTTGACACTGCGATGGGCGCGTCGGCGGGGCCGGCTTGGTCTAGAGGCGGAGCTACGCTGACTTCCACGGCGTCGTGGCTGCCGTGGTAGCCGCCCTCGAACTTGGCGATTTTGCCGCGCTTGGTGTAGCCCCGGGCCAAGCGAATCGCGTGCAGCGTGGCCTCGGTCCCGGAGTTGACAAAGCGAATCCGCTCCAGCGCATCCACCCGGTCGCACATTGCGCGGGCGATCTCGCTCTCAATGCCGGTGGGCGCGCCCAAAGCAATGCCCTTTTGCATTTGCTCGCGCACGGCCGCTTCCACGCGCTCGTGCCCGTGCCCGAGGACTTGGGCCGTGTGGTGGTTGGCGCAATCGACGTAGCGCTGGCCGTCGATATCCCACAGGTAGCAGCCCTCGCCGCGGGCCATGGTGAGCGGATAGGGTGGGTAGTAATACGCGCCTTTGGCCGCACCGGCCGTATAGGAACGGCCCTGCTCAAAAAGGGCGCGGGAGCGCGGAGTGGCGCAGCGATAGCGCGCTTCGAGGTCGGCAAGTGATGTAGGCATAGGGGGATATTATAACTAAACGAGGTTGGCGAACAAATTGGCTCTGTTCGCGCATGAGGAGTTGACGCAGCCCATGTTCGCACCCATTCTTCTAGAAACTAGAAACCCTTCACCCTTCACCACCAATTACTACCATGTCCCAAACTGAATACCTTTTCGCTGATCGACTGCGACATTCACAACTATCCGAACTCCATAGATGATCTCATGCCCTATTTGTCGGCGCGCTGGCAGGCGTACGTGCGGCAATCCGGGTTTAGCGGTCCGCCCGGGCCAACCTATCCCAAGGGTTTCGCGCAAGCTGCGCGGCGCGATGCTTGGCCGCCGTCGGGCTTAAGGCCGGGCGGCGATCCGGATTTTGCCCGCACCCAGTTGCTCGACGCTTGGGACATTGACATAGCCGTGCTCAATCCGCTCTACGGCATGACGTCTGTGCACAACCTCGACTTTGCCAACGCGCTGATGCGCGCGGTCAACGAGTGGACCGCGCACGTTTGGCTCGACCACGATCCGCGCTGGCGCGGCTCGATTGTGGTCAATGCCAACGACCCGGCGGCCGCGGCCGCGGAAATCAAGCGGGCCGCGGCTGATCCGCGCTTTGTGCAGGTGCTGCTGTTGGTGCGGTCGAGCGCGCCGTATGGCAAGCGGCAGTTCCGACCGATTTTTGCCGCGGCCTGCGAGGTCGGTCTGCCAGTGGGAATCCACTTTGGTGGCAGCGGCCAACCCATCACGGCCTGCGGCTGGCCTTCCTATTACATCGAAGATCACACGGCCATGTCGCAAGCCTTTGAGGCGCAGGTCATTAGCCTTGTTTGCGAAGGGGTGTTCTGCGAGTTCCCAGAGCTGCGCGTCGCGCTTGTCGAGGGGGGATTTGCGTGGTTGCCCGGGCTAATGTGGCGGCTGGATAAGAACTACCGGGGTTTGCGCAGCGAGGTGCCGTGGCTGGAGAAGCGGCCTAGCGAATACATCCGCGAGCACTGCCGCGCCACAACCCAACCTATGGAAGAGCCAGACGACTCCCAGCACTTGTTGCAGATCATCGACATGATCGGCTGTGAGGATTTCTTGATGTTCGCCACGGATTATCCGCATTGGGACTTTGACTCGCCAGCCCGCGCCCTGCCGCCAGCGATTGACGGCGCGATGCGCCGGGGGATCATGGTCGATAATGCCGAGGCATTTTATGGCTTCTCGGCGCGTTGACGTAGGGCCGGTCGCTGCCTTTGCCGATGGTGAGGTCCGCCGGGTCGAGGTTGAGGGTCGAGGCTTGGCCATCGTTCGGCAGGGGGATGCTTGGTACGCGCTGCGCGATGTTTGTCCACATCAAGGGGCGCGTCTGTCGGACGGCAGGGTTGGGGGCACGGCGCTGGCGCGGCACCCGGGGGACGAGATTGTCTTGGGCCGCGCGGGCGAGATCCTGAGTTGCCCGTGGCACGGCTGGGAATACGACGTGCGCACGGGCCGCTCGCTGTGCGAGCCTGAGAAGGTGCGGGTGCGGACTTATCCGGTGCGCGTGGAGGACGGTCGGGTGCTCGTGGAGATGGATTAAAAAAAAGGGCGTCCACGAGGGACGCCCCTACGGCATTGGTTATTATCTCGGCACTGGGATGGGCACCGGCACGTTGCCCTGCTTTTGCGATTCTAAAAACCCGATAATCAGTTCTACTACGGTGTGTCCGGCTCGGCCCGGCGACACTGACTCGACGCCTTGGTCCATGGCTGCGATCAGCTCGTGGATGCCGGCGGGAATGCCCTCGACCGGCCAAGTCGGCGGTGCGAGGGGCTCTGGCTCTTCGCCGCGATACAGGGTGCCGCCGTCGCTGACCATAACTAGTCGCCCGGTGGTGCCGACCACTTCGAGTTGCTGCTTGGGATTTGGCGTGGTTTTCGAGCCGCCGATGTAGAAGCCCCGCACTCCCCCAGAAAAGTGGATGTACCCGTTGGCCCCCGGCTCAGTGGCTGGCACGTGGCCGCCGTCGCCGCGGTACTCGGCGTAGTCCTCGTACCCTTCCTCCAGCTCAGCCACCACCCACTGCGGCTGCTCGCCCGCGTAGTAGCAGATAGCGTCGAGGGTGTGGGTGCCGTTGCGGAAGAGCATGGCGCGCGGGCCGGAGAGCGTGCCGATGACGTATTGCACCGGGCCGATGACGCCTTGATCGACGATCTCTTCTTTGGCGTGCCGCCACAGGGGGATGAAGCGCCGGGTGTGATCGACCGACAGGGTGGTGTTGTTGGCGTCGCAAGCGGCGATCATGCGGTCGGCGTCCGCTAGACTGGTGGCCAGCGGCTTTTCGCAGAAGATGCCCTTGGCCCCGGCGTTGGCTGCATCGACGACTAAGTCGGCGTGGCGGTGATCAGAGGTGGCGACGGTGACGATGTCCAGCGATTCGCGGGCGAGCATTTCGCGGTGGTCGCGGTACAGAGTGAGGTTTTCGTCCGGCCAGCGTTGCTCGAACTCGCGGAGGGTTTCTTCGTCGAGGTCGCAAGCCGCCACGAGACTGGCGCGGTCCGACCCGACAATCCCGGTGGCGTGGGCCACGCCAATGCCGCGGCAACCAATGACTCCAGCTTTATACATGTCGTGCTCCTTTGTTTAGGGATTCCACTGTTGGGCGCGCTCCGCGAAGATCGCTGGATTGGCGCGCCACTCTCCGTAGCCAATGCGCTGGCCATCGGTCAGATAGTTGATCTTGTCGTCGATGCAGGCCGCTAGGTCGGCGTCCTCCACGGCAAGCGCGAATCCCCCTAACTCGGTGGCCGCGTCGAGGGCCGCGACGACAAACTCGCCGTCGGAAGCGACGCTGGCGTCGCGGTTGCCGATTTCGCCGCGGGCGATGGCGTCGATGGTGCCGGCCCGGAGGGCGTTGAGCAGGTCTAACTCGCTGGCTTCTTGCCCTTCTTGCCCGTTGAGGTAGATCACTTGCGGCATGTCGGCTGTGGGCGGCACCAGCCGCGTCCGGCCAGCGAGATGGTCCGATGCGCCGGCTGGGGTGATGGTGTGCGAGGCCGTGACGACGGCGACGACCTCACCCTCGGGCGTTTCAATGCGCGTATCCGCGATGAGTGCGCCTTGGGCATCGACGAAGCCGGTCAGCTCCAGCAGGCGGAACTCGCCGGTGGTCAGCCGCAACACGCCCACCCGATCTTCGCTCGTCAGGTCGCTGTGGCTGGCAAAGCGCTCGGCATCGGCAGCCCTAACCAGCAGCGATTGGCGGAAGGCGATGTGCCCGGAGGTAAAGGTCACTACGTGCTCGCCGGCCGCATTGCGGGTGCGGGAGTCGAGGATGGTGATGCCGCCGCCGACCAGGTCGTAGTCCGGCCCGGCCGCTTGGAGCCATATATCGGACCAGTCGGCTATGCCGCGGCGTGCAAAGGACAATCCCGCGCCGTCCATAGCCGCTAGGGCGGTCAGCAAATCTGCTTCGTACCCGAGATGTTCGTCGAACCCGGCCGTGCTCGGAGTTGGGTCTGCACTGTAACTGACTGGCGAGAAAAAGGCGTAGAACCCGACTTGAAGCACCTGCCCGTCGCCGCAAGCTGCCGAAGGTGAGTCGCTGGGCGAGGACGAGCAGGCCGCTAAGAAGAGGGCTGAGGCCGCGAAGGATGAGTAGAGGAAGGATGGGGACATGTTCAATTAGTATAAGGCACGGTGCCTCGTGCATCTACTTGGTACCCCCAGCGTTCGAGATAGGCTGGGCCGGGGAGGAAGGGGTCGTCGGCTGCGGCGAGGCGGTGCGTGAGGACCGCGTCTAATTCGTCGAGCAAATCCTGCTGGCCGGGTTGGCCGACGAGGTTGTCCTGTTGGAAGGGATCGGCCTCGTTGTCGTAGAGCAGCCACGGCCCTTCTAGGGCGCGCACGTACGTGTGGCAGCGGGTGCGCAGGCCCCGGTAGGATCGGCCGCCGACGCCGGTCCACCACTGCCCAAAGGGATGGGGACACTGCAAGAGCGCGGCACCGTCCGAGGGATCTGGGCCGCCTTGTAGGTACTCGGAAAAGTCGATTCCCTCCACGGTGACAGGAATCGGTAGGCCGCACAGGCCCAGCAGGGTCGGCATGATGTCCGGCAGGTCGATCAGCGCGTCGAGCTCGGCGGTGTCCATCCCCGGATAGCGCAGCAGGAACGGTACGCGAATGGATTCTTCAAAGGGCTTTTGTTTTTTATCCATGCCCTGCGAGCCAAGCATGTCGCCGTGGTCTGAGAAGAACAGAAAGATAGTATCTTGCTCCAGCCCCTCCTCCTGCAAGGTCTGGAGCAACATGCCGACGCAGTCGTCCAAGGCCGTGCAATGGGCGTAGTACCCGGCGAGCCACTGTCGCGCGTTTTCGGCCCAGTCAGGTGGCACGTTGGGACGCAGGGCGATAGCGGCTGGATCGTACAGGGCTTGGTACGCTTTCGGGGCCGTGTGATAGGGGGCGTGCGGCGGCCCCCACGATAGGACTAGTAAAAAGGGTTTGTCTCCGCGACCTCGCAGGTACGCTTGGGCGTCGCGGGTCTGGGCCAAGGCGTCGTAGCCCTCCCATACGAGTTGCTCGTCCGAGTCGCCGGCATAGTACGCGGAATGATTGTAGTCGTGGGTGCATTCGAGCACCTTCCAGTACTCGAAGCCCTGTCGCCGCTCGGGCGGGATATAGCTGGAGCGGCCGCGGCCATTTACGTGCCATTTGCCGATATAGGCTGTGTCGTAGCCGCCTGCGCTGAAAGCCTGTGCGAGGCTGGTGGCGTCTTGGCCCAGTCCTACATCGTTGACGAAGACGCCGTGCGTGAGGGGGTATTGACCGGTCAGGAGTGAGGCTCGCGCCGGCGAGCACACCGAGCAGCCAGACACCGCGTGGGTGCAGTTGACGCTGCGGCGCGCTAGCGCATCCAAATTGGGGGTTTGTACGTTGGGGTCGCCGGCGTACCCGAAGGCTTGGGCGCGCCATTGGTCGGCGAAGACGAGGACTACATTCGGCTTTTTGTTGGACACTGCGCGTCTCCTAGCTGAGATGAGCAGCCTCCAATATCTTCGCGTCGGGGGGCGGCTGTCAACATTGACCGGGTTCAACACACGCGGTACAATCGAATTCTACCGAATTGAACTCACACCCACAGGAGGAAAATCGTGAGAGGTCGCAGAATTGTCGCAGTAGTAGTAGTTGCAGGAATCGCCGTCGGCGTTAGCTCAATAGCCGGTGCCCATGAGGAGCACGACAATGGTCACGGGCCCACGGCGTTTACCGCGATGACGCCGATCCTGAACGTCGCAAGCGTCGAGGCGAGCATTGAGCACTACACCTCGGTGCTCGGTTTCAACAAGGACTGGGACTGGCCCGCCGAGGAGGAGGACAAGACCTTTGCCTCCATATCCAATGGCGAGGTACACGTCTTTCTCGCCGAGAATTCGCAGGGTGCCCGGCCGGTGTGGATCTACTACAATGTCGGCGATGTTGACAAGCTGCACGAGGAATACGTGGCCGCGGGGGCGGTTATAAATCAGGAGCCCGTCGATCAGCCTTGGGGGGCGCGGGAAATGCTAGTTGAGGACTTGGATGGGCATGTTCTGCGGATTGGGGGGTCGCCTAGCGAGGAAGGGCATGAGGAGGGTGAGGAAGGGCATGAGGAGGGTGAATAAGGCACCATTAAAGCGAGAAGTAGGCGCACGCCGTCCGGGAAAAGGTGCTGAAGTGGCCTCCTGAACCCTAGTGCGAAAATCTGACTAAATGGTACATTGAGACGGATGTTAATTGCGGCAAGGCGCAACCAAAACAAACGAGGATAGACTATGACGATTGATCTACAGACCTTGCGGGATGCGGTCGGCGGAACGGCGGCGGCATTTCGGTGTGTGACCGACTATCAGCCAGCAGGAGGTCCTGGTGACAAGGTTTTCCCGCCGACCTATGAAGGCGGAAAATACGCCACGGAGGAGCGCATTGATCCCGCTACCGGCGAGGTTCGACAGTGCGTTCTCTTAGACTCTGTGCAGTCCCAAGCCAACCGCATGGAATTGGCGCTACTGGAGGCGCACCGGGCCGGAACGGTACAGCTTCCTCTGCTAGTAACGCGCTTCGATCAGGAGGAACTACTCAAGAAGTTCACGGTGACCAGCTTAGAGGCTCCTCATCGCGTCGCGGATGCGCTATTCCGCGACAGCCTGCTCGACGGTACGATTTTTCGTAAATCAGAGAAAGGTCGAATACTCGACACTGCGGAGGTGAGGAACCGGCCTATTTGGCTTGTGTCCGACCGCCTTGATATTCGGTCTATGGGACTCGACCGGGCCTCGTGGCGGTGCAGGGTGCAAATTTCAGCGAGCGGTGGTGTCGGAGATCGTGGGGTATGATGCGGTGGCAGGGGAGAAAACAGGAAGCCGCATTGATCCTGCCCAGATCATGCTTGGAGCAGGTCCGTTATACGGGCGCAAGTCTTCAGGTGATGATGTACCGGATTGGACCTTAGATGAAAAAGCGGGATCTAACAAGCTGGGTAAGGACAAGAAAGGAAGACCTTCGGAAGCCAATCACGGAAACGTCATGCCAAGCATTACGGAAGGCGGATTCACTTTATCGAAAGCCCGGCAAACGACAACCTTATCTCTGGCAGTCTTGCGCCGTCTCCGTTTTCCGTTCAGTGGGGCCGCTGATTCCAACCATGATACCGATCTCTCAGCACGTACCGCCTTAGCCGCCTTGGGGATTGCCGCCGGTACTCTAGCGAGGGCTGATACGGACCTTCGCTCTCGTTGCCAGCTTTTTGCTGAACAAGAACCTGTGTGGGAACTGCTCGACCACCCTGGAGAACCTCCGCAGAAATTCAAACTTGGTCCCGAAGACGCGCTAAAACTGTTGAAAGAAGCGACTGCTGAGGCCAAAGATGCCGGCTTGCCTTGGGAGGACGAAATTGAGCTGACCCCATCGCCCGACCTTGTCGAATTGGTTCGGCGTAGCCAGGAATTGGCGAGCGCATCAGGAGAAGAGGAAGACTGATGTTCGCCCTTGGTCTCCACTATCTGAACGGGTGGTCAATGGCAGCGGCAGACGGGGCGCGAAAAGAGCAAGCCGAATGGCCACCGCATCCCGACCGGGTGTTCATGGCGTTGGCGGCAGCTTGGTTTGAGACCTATGAAGATCTTGCCGAAGGCGAGGCCCTGCGCTGGCTTGAAGCCTTGCCGCCTCCTGCGATTGCCGCCTCGGATGCGGACAGCCGCACCACTGTTGTCAGCTATGTGCCAGTCAACGACGCGAGCCTCAGTCGCAAAGTGCCTACTAGTGGAGACCTGAACAAACTAAAGGCTGCCGGACTGGCCCAACTCCCAGAGCATCGATCGCGCCAGCCTCGTGGTTTCCCGGTTGCCATTCCCCACGATCCAACGGTGCATCTGATGTGGCCAGAGGTCGAGTTAGGTGCTCATCGCGTTGCCTTGGAACGGCTGGTCGCCAAGGTCACGCATGTAGGGCATTCAGCCTCCTTCGTGCAAGTGTGGCTGGAATCCGAGCCGCCGCCGCCCGTGTGGATTCCGGCGACCGGTGTCGCCCTTCAGCGATTGCGCGTAACGAGCCCTGGGCGCTTGAAGACATTAGAAACGCGCATGAACCGCGCCGCGAGAATCGCCTACCATGATCTTCACAGTGAGCTTGAGCAAGCTAAGGCGGACCTCAAGGAGATGAAGCAACCGCCAAGGGTACCTTGGAAGGCATTTGCAGACGCGGTGTTGCTGGCTGACGAATCCGAGACCAAGCAGCATCCCGAATATCCCAGCGCGAAGACAAGTGGTGATGCTGAGGCTGCGGCAAATCTGGTCAGCGGCTTGGTTGACGAAGCAGGAATCACCACGGTTCGTGCACTCATCGCCGAGGTTAGCGAAAGCGGGGAGCTCGTGCTGATATGCGCCAATGCCTACGAGCAAGGCTTCAATGCGATCCCTGCTTCCTTAGCAGAACTGCTGAGCGAACGCTTGGGTGTCCCGTTTGATACCACTGTCGCACAGGCCAATGTGGTACGCCACACGGGTGCCGACGGATATGGCCGACTCGCTCGGCAAGCCGCATTTGAAGGAACCGTTGAGAAGGAACGCGAATACGTGATGGTGGACGATTTCGTCGGTCAGGGCGGCACGCTGGCAAATCTGCGCGGCTGGATTGAGAAACAGGGAGGAAAGGTCGTCGGAGCCATTGCGCTGACCGGAAAACCCTACTCTGCAAAACTAAACCCCTCACAGGAGCAATTACATGAACTCCGACAAAAGCACGGATCAGACTTTGAGAAATGGTGGAAGGCGCACTTCGGCCACGCCTTCGATTGCCTTACTTACTCAGAAGCTCGGTACCTCGCCCGCTCCCCGGATGTTGACACCATCCGAAATCGACTTGCTGCGGCAATGCGCGAAGGAGGTAGCCGAAGTCACGCGCGAAGTCCTCGCGAGCAAAGACAATACATCAAGGAAATGAAAACGCGTTTGGGAGACCGTTTTCCCGCTGGGAAACCCGTGAGTCTGCACCCGGTGCCGGGCCGTTGGCAGGGATATGATAGACCCCCGAAAGACAAGGCCCCCGAAGCTCCCGGCTCGGTTTTCGACCCTAGGCTCATTGTCCTCGGCATCAAAGGCAAGCGCGTGTCTCTACCAGCGACGCTCAAGCTCACAGCGGCTCTACGTGGCTTATTGACAAAAGAGTGTCCCGAACAACCGCCGCCGGAATGGTTTAGTGGCCATCGCTTGGACGGCACGCCCACCGCCGCACCGCATCTCGCCTTGACACCTCTCCCCTTTGTCGGCTCGGAACATGCAGATGGCCGCATTATGGGTTTGGCTCTGGTTCTGCCGACGGGCTTGGATCAGCAGGAGGCCGGGCATTGCCTTGAACCGTTCCTACGCGATCCAACTACCGGATTGCCGCGTGAACATCCTTTGTTTGATGGCCAGTGGTTCGAGTGCGCTATTGCATTGGAAACCCGCGAACGCCCGCCGAAAAACCTTGACCCGGATACTTGGACACGGGAATCTCGCGTTTGGGCGAGCGTGACCCCGGTGGTACTGAACCGACATTTTGATGGCAAGGACAAATGGGAGCGGGCGGCTGAGAGCGTGAAAGATGCGTGTCTGCACATTGGTCTGCCGCGCCCGCGCGAGGTGTTGTTGCACCCGGTTTCGCTGATTGAGGGCGTCCCCCATGCGAGGGAGTATCCTCAACTGATGCGTAAGAACGGCGGTGGGCGACGGAGCCATAACCATGGGGTGATCGTCTTTGACGAGCCGGTGCGCGGGCCTGTGCTCGTGGGAGCAGGTCGCTTCCGGGGATATGGGTTGTGCCGCCCAATGGATGAAAAAGGTGGAGACCGTGGCTGACTTCCAAGGCAGCGATACCTTGGCCTCATTGAAGCAGTTGAACGCTACGGACTTCGCCGAGTTCTTCAACAAGTTGTGGGGCCATCCACCTTTCGCTTGGCAGCAGGCATTGGCGGATAGAGTACTGGAGCGGGCAGAGGCACCTTGGCCCGAAGCCATTGCCTTGTCGACAGCAGCAGGCAAGACCGCGTGCTTGGATATCGCCGTGTTCGCGTTGGCAGCCCAAGCATCTCGGTTGGCTCGGGAGCAAGCCATCACTGCACCGCGTCGCGTATTCTTGGTAGTTGACCGGCGCGTAATCGTGGACCAAGCATACGAGCGGGCACGCCTGTTGGCAGATCGTCTTGAGAAGGCGCGGGACGGCATCCTCAAGCGCGTTGCAGACAACCTGCGACAGATTGCCCACGGTGAGGCGGACGGATTTGCGGGGGAACTACCGTTGACTGCTTATGTATTGCGCGGCGGCATGTATCGGTCGGAGGCTTGGATGAGCAGCCCGCTTCAACCCATGGTGGTGGCTTCGACCGTCGATCAAATCGGCTCCCGCTTGTTGTTTCGCGGCTATGGGCGTGGCCCTCGCACGTGGCCGATAGCTGCGGGGTTAGTCGCCAACGACAGTCTAGTCTTACTCGACGAGGCGCATTGCGCTCAACCGTTCCTGCAAACCCTGCAAGCGGTGCGGCGCTATCAAAAATGGGGGCATACGCCACTTGAGCGTCCCTTTTACCCGGTGGTGATGTCGGCGACTCCACCGCTAGGGGTGGATCTATTCGAGGACCTATCTGAAGAAAGCCGAAATCCTGCCCACCCGCTAGGTCAGCGTCAGCTAGCACACAAGCCCGCCATTCTGAAGACAGTCGAAAAAGCCAAAGGGAAGCAGGCCACGAGCGCGATGGCCAAGGTTTTGGCCGAGGCTGCATTGGGACTGGTCAACGGCGAACGTCGCGCTATCGTGGTGTTTGTCAACCGCGTTGCCACGGCGCGGGAGACCTATTGCTTGCTTCAAAGCAGGGAAGCCCTTGACGCCGTACTGCTGACAGGTCGGATGCGTCCCGTCGATAAGGATGCCCTAGTTAAGCAACACTTGAAATTCCTCGAATCCGATCAAGCGGACAAACGCGCTTTATCAAAGCCGGTGGTTGTTGTGGCTACCCAAACCTTGGAAGTCGGAGCCGATCTCGATTTCGACGGTTTGGTGACCGAATGCGCGAGTCTTGATGCCCTACGCCAGCGTTTTGGCCGCCTGAATCGCATGGGGCGACCAATTGAGGCTCAGGCGGTCATTCTCGTGCGCGGCGACCAAGCGGGTGACACGGGCGATGATCCCGTGTACGGCGAGGCTCTTACCAAGACTTGGAATTGGCTCAATGAGCACAAGGATGATAATGGCGAGGTGGATTTTGGAATCGCCTATCTGCCAGACGGCAACTCTTCGCTCAACGCGCCGTCCGTCGATGCTCCGGTGATGCTTCCCGCCCATGTCGATTGCTGGGCTCAGACAGCACCGGAACCACAACCTTCTCCTGAGGTGGCTCCGTTCTTGCACGGGCCTCGTGAAGGCGTGGCGGATGTACAGGTCTGTTGGCGTGCCGATTGGGACTTGATAGATGCAAAGGAAACTGCGCTGGAACTTCTGTCCTTGTGCCCGCCGAGCAGCAGTGAGACGCTCCCGGTACCAGTTAGTGTGTTCAGGCGTTGGCTGGCCGGAGAAGATGCCGCAGACGACAGCGCCGATGTGGAAGGAACCAGCACAGAGGATAGCTTAAACAGGAATGGTTTGCCCACGGTGGAACGCTTGGTTGTGCGGTGGCGGGGGGCCGAGACGGAACTCGGGGACATTACAGGGGACCTTAGGGCGATTCGGCCCGGCGATATTATTGTGATCCCAGCCACCCATTCGGGGCCAGCGCGTCAACTCGGAGACCTGCCGCCAGACGCCGACTTAGACGTGGGTGATCGCGCCTATCGGATCGCCCGTGCTAAGCCTATCCTTCGCTTGCACCCGAAGTTAGTGGGCGATTGGCCGGATTCTGTTACGGCCAAAGAAACCGCTCGTGAGTTATTGAAAGATTTGGAACGAAAATACGAGGACGATGAGCTTGACGATGCCTTGCGCGATCTTTTGACAGAGCTTTCCAATTCGCCCGAACCCTCTTGGCTATCGGAAGTCGCAAGCGAACTCTACAAAGATTTTTCCGGGTCGAGACTTCACATAGTCGGCGGCAATAGCTTGGTGCTCGTCGGACGCCGTCGCATACTGGAGCTCACCCACGAAGCTGACCACTTCAGCGATGAGGATGATGCTAGCGCGTCCGGTATTGGGCGTCCCGTCAAACTGCTAAGGCACCTTCCCGATGTCGAGGCATTGGCTCGCTGTCATGCTATGGGATGCGGCTTGCCGGAGGACTTAGTAGAAGCCATTGCCTGCGCTGGCCTGTTACACGATTTAGGCAAGGCCGATCCACGATTTCAGTCTTTGTTGCGTGGCGGTGCTCGCTGGTTGGGTGGAGAATCTCTGGCCAAATCTGCCGAAATACCGAGAAATCGGGTAGCCTATGAGAGGGCGAGGACCGCTTCCGGCTATCCCAAAGGTGGGCGGCACGAACTGCTTTCGGTGCGCTTGGCCGAAAGTGCGTCGGTGCTTTTGCCGGAGAGGGACGATCTGCGCGACTTGGTTCTTCATTTGATTGCCAGCCATCACGGCCACTGTCGGCCGTTCGCTCCGGTGATATTCGACAAGCAGGGCGTGGATGTGGATTTCGAGTTACGCGGCCAACGAACGCATTGGTGCGGTCCTACTAATCTTGAGCGTCTTGATTCTGGAGTCGCAGACCGCTATTGGCGGCTGGTGCGGCGCTATGGCTGGTGGGGTTTGGCTTGGCTGGAAGCCCTGCTGCGGCTCGCTGATTGGCGGCAGAGCGAACGGGAGGAGACACAATGACGGCAAACGGATCAACCTCGGGGCTTCTGCTCAACGGACTCGATGGCAGCAATCCACTCGGATTTCTCGCGGCTATTGGTACCTTGCGAATTGCGACTGAGGCAAATTCATCGGCGAACTGGCGTATAAGTTGGAAAGAGAAGGGAGGGTACTGGTCTCCTGTATTGCTTGGGGATATAGTGCTTACAGAGGATAGTTTGATCGAACTACTCATGCCCGCTCTAACAGAGATGAAAGATGCGTTTAAGTTTGCCGACGATCTAACAATCAATTGTGAGGAGTTCCGGAAAGTGGCTCAATCCGCCTCCAACGCAGCAGGTCTTACTGAGCGGCACGATGCAGATTTCATTGCCGCCTTTGGTTGCGATAGCCTCCCCATCTCCGCGAGAGACTCGCGTATTCAGGACACGGCACTGCGAACCATGAGTGGAGCAGGACATCAGCACTTCATCGGCTCCATGCGAGAGCTAGTGGAAAGCACCAAGTCAGATCATTTGCGTGCTTCCTTGTTTGAGGTGTGGCAATATTCAGACCCTAAGCCGAGTCTTCGCTGGGATCCTTTGGACGACCGCAGGTATGCTCTGCGTTGGGAAGCACCTTCGGGTGATCCAGTGCGTACCATGCGTGGTGCTAATCGTCTCGCCGTGGAAGCGCTGCCTCTTTTCCCTACTGCACCTAGGGAACGGCACTTACATACGACTGGCTTTTCGCAGCGGCGCGGTGAAGGTGTGCTGTTTTCGTGGCCAATCTGGGAAGGGGCTTTGAGTATTGAAGTCGTGCGGTCTCTGCTCAGCTTGGCCGAGTTGCAAAAGCCCTTACCGGATCGCAAGAGTCTTTTAGCGTTAGGCGTTGTCGAGGTTTATCGGAGTCAGCGAATTACTAGGGACAAGTATCGCAATTTCACGCATGCGGTGCCTGTATGATCCAAGACTGCGAACTCATACCGTTGGCTGTGGTGGTTTCCGGGGCGGGAATGCCCTGGCCTCATTGAAGCAACACGCCCAGCGGCGGGAACTCATCGACGCCGTAGCTATTTCCGGGGAGGAAACGCCCCGGCCTCATTGAAGCGAGCAAGTGGAGGTCATGCCCGGCGATTTCGATGAGATTTCCGGGGCGTGCCCACCCCGG
>JAPOYQ010000552.1 GCA_026706505.1 Gemmatimonadota bacterium | reverse complement strand
CAAGCGAGGTGGTAGCCGGGTCATCTACTACTGGCATGTCGCCGAGGACCATATTTATCTACTCACTCTATACGGCAAGGGCGTGAAGGACGATCTGACGCCTGCCGAGCGGGCCGCGTGGCGCAAGGTCGTAGAGGAGATCAAAAATGGCTGAACGGAACATCGCCGCCGAAGTTCTTGCGGGTCTGCACGAAATTCGAGAGCACCGATCCGGCAAGCGCACGCTGCGGACCACCCAGATTGAGGCGAAGCCCCTGCCCGGACTCACGCCCGATATGATTAAGAGGATTCGCGAAGAGCTCGACGTTTCAAGGGCGGTATTCGCCCACCTGCTGCGCGTACCGGTGCGCACCGTTGAGGGCTGGGAGCAAGGCAGATCCAGCCCACCGGATGCGGCTGCAGCGCTCATTCTCATGGCCCAGAAATACCCGGATACCTTCGAACGGCTGGCATCACTGTGAGTTGCTCTGATTTGGATCGCACTCGCTCCGCAACCAAGAGGTTTTCGATGAGAGTATTGCACGCGTCCACGCTCAACTCCGCCTCTTCGTGAGCCGTGGCCGCCTCTTACCCCATTGTCAACGGTGCCGAGCACGCCTGGGTGCTCCACGACCCCCGATTTAAGCCCGACCCGCGTCTGTCTAACTGTCCCGACGCCAAGCCCAACTATGAACAGTCGGCCGAAGACCTCATCGAACACATGCGGACCTATGGAGTTGACAAGGTCGTCATCAGCCACGTGTGCTACTACGGCCGCGACAACCGCTATGCCAGCCACTGCGTACAGCGCTATCCCGACCGCTTTGCCGCCATCGGCCTTTTAGTGGGGCACCGGCTGCACGATCCGGCCGATCCAGAGAATCCGGCGCGCTTGGAACGGGCCGTGCGAGAGGAGGGCTTGGCAGGGCTACGCTTGAGTCCCATCTACGACCGCGACGTGGTCTGGCTCAGTGATGAGATCAGCTATCCGCTGTGGCACCGGGCCGAGCAATTGGGGGCGGTGTTCAACATCTTCCTAGCACCGCATCAAGTGGGGCAGGTGGCAGCCATGGCCGAGCGCTTCCCTGGGGTCAAAGTGGTCATCGACCATCTGGCGATGATCGACATCAGCGCCCCCGATAGCGAGGGCTTTGGGCCGCTGCTCGATCTAGCCCGCTGGCCCAATGTGTACATCCGCACCTCGCTGCACAATCCTTCTAAGGAACGACCGCCCTTCCGCGATGTATGGCCCTTTTTGGAGCGGGTGTACGACCGCTTTGGACCGCGGCGGATGGTATGGGCCAATTTTTACGAACTGCTCATTATGCAAGAGTTGATCCCCTTTTTCAGCGCTGAAGACAAGACGTGGATTTTGGGGAAGAACGCTCTAGAGATCTACTTTAAAGGTCAGGACTGATAGACCATTCTGCGGCTGGGTTCAGGGTGCTTCCACGGCGAATTGCCGCAGGTCGCGTTGGGAAATTCCCGATCCAGATATCCACATATCCCCTACGGATCCACCTGCTGGTAGAACTTCTTCGCGCCGTTCTCAATGGTCATAATGACCGCGCTCTTGGTCGGATGGCGGTTTTCGTTGTAGCTGGCAATGCGCGTCGCCCCAGCGTACTGTTCGGTAGCCAACAGTTGTTGCCGGATCGCATCTGCGTCGAGGCTGCCCGCGCGTTCTGTGGCTTCCAAAAGCAAGCGCACCGCATCGTAGCTCACCGCATCGCCGCCGGTGGGAACAATCCCGTACAGGGCTTGGTATGTGTCGACAAATGCGCGCGCACTCGGTTCATCCGTGTCCGGCGAAAAGTGGCTGCTGAAAAAGCTGCCATCCACGGCGGCTTCCTCATTGTCTAACAGCGTCGGATTGTCCCAAGCATCGGCCCCGAGAAAGATCGTCGGTTCCCCAGCTGCGTTTTGCAGCGGCAGGGCACGCGCCTGCTTGGTCACAAGCGCGACTTCTGGCGGCAGTCCCGATAGAAAGACCGCCTCGGGAGCCGCCGCCGCGATGGGGGTCAATTGCGCGGCGAAATCCGTCGCACCGCTCTCGTAGAATTCGTCGGCGACTATCTCTCCCCCAAAGCCGCTAAAATGGACGGTAAAAAACTCGGCGATTCCCTCGGTATAGACTTCCCCGCTCTGCGTCAAAACAGCCGCTGTATTTACCTCGAGCGTCTCTTTGGCAAACTGCGCCATGACGCGCCCTTGAAACTGGTCGGTAAAAGCAGCCATGAAGACAAAGTCGCCAGCCGCGGTCACGGCTGGGTTGGTGGCCGCCGTGGTAATCATCGGCACACCGTGACGCTGAGCTACGGCCCCTACCTCAATGGCGTGTGAGGAGCGATTGGGGCCAACGAGGGCGACGACTTCGTCGGTGAGGATCATGGTCTCCGCAGCCTGTACAGCCGCCGCCGCTTCCTGTATGTCCATCTGGATGACCAATTCAACGGACCGGCCCAACAGCCCCCCGCGCTCGTTGACTTCGTCCACCGCGATCTTAGCTCCATTCGGATAAGTAGTGCGATCACCTGAGACGAGGAACCCAATTTTAACGGGAGTGCCATCGCCGTCCGTAGCGGAGACGGTGGTCTTATCTTCACAAGCGACGAACGCGATAATTGCAATACAGGCGACGTAGAACAGTTTCATGGCAGATTCTCTTCTAAAGGTGTGGATGGATTCCGATTTTATCAGATTGACGATGGTTAAATTTACTGAAATCCAAGAAAGAGACCACGCTCTCAGGGCGCGGGCGATGCCGGTGAACCTTTGCTCGCTGACGTCCGCCTTGTAAGATAAAAAGCAGATGACGTATGACCAGTCCAAGCGATCAGCTATTGGCCGAGCAGGTGCGACAGGGCAACGAGCAAGCTTTCGTCCACCTGATTCGGCGCTACGAGCGCACCCTAGCAGGGTTGATCCGCCACCGGGTCGGTCCCAGCGACCAAGTGCAGGACGTACTGCAGGAAACCCTAGTACACGCTTGGAGCGGCCTGCGCCGAGACACCCCCCGCGATGTGCGAGCTTGGTTGCTGCAAGTGGCCCGCAACCGCTGCCACGACTACTTCCGCTCGACCCAGCGCCGCGAGTTGTTTGTTGAAACGGAGGTTTTGACTCCCATGGTCAATCGCTTTGGCGTGGCTCAAGCCCGGCAGCGAGAAGCCGCCGCGGACATCGTCGAGGCCATGGAGGAAATACCCGACCACGAGCGGACTGCCCTGCGAGCCTTTTACTTGGATGGTCTGAGCATTGCCGAAATAGCCGCCCGCCACCGCTGCCCCAATGGCACAGTCAAGCGCCGCCTGTCGCACGGGCGCGACCGAATCCGCACAGTATTGGGCGTCACCTCCAAGAAGAGGAGCAAGACCATGAGTACCAGTCAACAACGGCCCTTCCCCCAGTACCGACCCGAAATACGCATCGAGGCAAGCCAAGAGGCCCCCTTCCTCATTGATTTCAAAGAGATGTCCTGGTGGTTCATCGTGCCGGAAGTAGGCGACCGCGTCCGCTACGCCTCATACGGGCCACCCCAAAAAAGCGACGCACCTTGGAGGTTGTCCGAAACCGTCTCGCTAGCGGCCCAACGACCCGCGATCATCCACGACCGTCCCTGTATCGAAGTCGAGGTAGAGAACCAGCATCTGACGGCAATGACGGGCGACAACATGCCCAATGAAAAAAAGGATGTCCGCGTCAAAGTATGGGGCCATCTGGCCGAGAACGCGGTGGAGTGGATCGCGGTAGAATCGCTGCGCCTCGACGGCACGCGCGAATTGATGACTTTTCTCGACGAAGGATTCTACGACGATTGGGACCCTTCGCCGCGCCTGATCGAGGATTGTGGCTACCTGATTCCCCAAGCCGACGGCTCGTTCACAAGACAGGCCGATACACCCAAAATAATAGGCGCTGGGATATTCGACGTGCACATCGGCCAGCAGCGTTTTACCTGCATGCGCGTCTTTGAAATCGAGAAAGAGGCCACCGAACGCGATGTCATGGTCGAAGCCTATCTTACTCAGGCCGGCCGCACGGTACTGTTCCGCCGCTACAACGGCAACCGCTGGGCTAAAAAAGACGCTCCGCCACACAATTGGGGCGAGGAGATGACTTGGGAAGAGGACCTACCCCACACCGACCGTATAGTCATCGACGGAGTGACCTATGTGCATTATTACGACAACCTGACGGACGTGGCCTGTGGCATCGCCGATTGATGGTCAATGGCGAGTAGTAGCGGATCTAGATCTATAAAAGTGTAATCTACGGACAGAACGAAAAACGAAACGATCCACCAGCGATTCTTAGGTGTTCGACGATCCATTTAAGTGCGCTCCGTTAGGAGGTGCCCTCTATTCAAGGCGTTCCGCCGTGCCCCTGCGCCAAGTAGTTTTTCAGCAGTTGCGCGATTCTTGCTGCCGCATCTTGGCACAGCGGGGCCATGGGTTCCTTGCCGCCTGGAGTAGATTTCCGCACCGACACAGCCAAAGGAGGGTTCTGTTCAAAAAGAACTCTTCTTTCCGATAGGAGAATCAACTGCACGCCAATTTCGGCGACGCCGAAGGCGCGCCTTTCGGAATCATGCCAGAAATTGAGTCTCATAATATCAAAAGCCAACTTGTAGTCGCCCTTCCAAGGGAAATACTGCATGGGCGACTTGCCAATCTGCTCGACCAAGGCGGCCACTAGCGACTGATGGAGATCGGCCGTCTGCTCTTTTATATATGATACATCAATCGTGCCGAAATAAGTGTAAAGAGGGCTGCCGGCCAGATTCTCTCCGCCGGCGATATACTGCTCCAATCCTTGCTCGAATTGATGAGTACTGCGCCCCGCAATAAGTAGCCCCGACTCCGACTCCGCTGGCACCTGCGCGATGACTTCGTTATTTCCCACAGACGGCGGTGACATAATGCTGACTGCCCGATGGGCCGTCTCGGTCACATCGTCAGCAGCGACCGAGTGCAAGATCGCCCGGTGTTCATTCTCCAATAAGGTCTGCGCTAGAACGGGCATCTTCATCTTCTCCCCGGGGAACGACGCTGCGCTAAACGAATACCATTTCGCTACGATCTCGCCGCTCCTGCGGTCCTTTAGCTCGTAGCGCGCCATAAGACCGCGCTGAGTGACAATCTCCCGCTCACTCGTTTCCGCCACCCATGCGGGAATCGGCACATCGACAAATTCTTTGGCCATTACGCTCTCCTTCTCATAGCGCGCAAACCAAGCTCCGTACATACTCAACTCGTATGCCGGCTTTAGGTTGTAGGTTAGGGGGTCTTCGTAGCGCGTGACGTGTTCAAATAGCCCTGAACCCTCCACTTCCTGCAACAGTTTCCACTCCAAACCATTGGCCTCCCGATTCGTGAGTGGGGTAAAAGCCCTCTTGGCCCCACGCCATGAGTACGGATCGGAATCTCTTGCTAGAACCAGAACTGCTATATTCCTTTCGTTCAGATCCTTGGACACTTTACCGCCGCCACTGACGGCGCAACCGTACAGATACCAAAATGTAACAGTGAAGAGGACGAGCAAACGGCCGTATCCTGCAAGGTTGCCGTACTTCCTAAACAAAGGTCTCATAGTTAGCATCTCCGATGGGGTAAATGGGGCGAGACACAACGAAAAATTAAGCCGCTGCCGCCGACTTATTGACTTTTTTCAAACATCCACGTTCTTTGATTTAGTTCCCCTTTACCAACAGGAAAAGATCCTACTATGACGACGAAAAATAAAAAACGCAAACTCTTCAAACTTTTAGCCCCGCAGGCGGAAAGCGTTTATTTGGCCGCCTCCTTCAACGATTGGGACCCGCAGGCTCGTCCGCTCAAAAAAGACGCCCAAGGCCTGTGGAAAACTTCGGTCACTTTGCCTCTAGGTAAGCACGAATACCGCTTTGTGGTCGATGGCGAATGGCGCGATGATCCGCAGTGCGAAGAGCGCCGTCCCAATTCTTTCGGCACTACCAACTGCATTTTACACGCCTGATTCACCGCGTCTAAAGGCGTCCCCCCTACGCTTCACGCATAAACAGCGCGTAAATCCCCTCGCCGCGCCACGCAAAGTCTGAGCGTTATTCCCCGTCGCGAGGCCAGTATTCGCCGCGGGCGTTCCATCCAGGATACTGCGCTTCCAAGGCGTCGAGCGTCTGACGGGTGTAGTATGAATGGTCAGGCGGTGGGAAGCGGAAGAGTTGGCGATCGGCGGCGGAGAGGCCGGCGATAAACTCGCAAAAGTGCGGGTTGCGCCCCACGTGGGTGTAGTGCTCGACGCCTTCCCAATAGTGGTCGGCGCGACCATAGGCGAATTTCCAGATATAGCGCTGCCCGTCGGCGCGCTGATAGTCGCTGGCAGCGTGCCAAGAGTAGTTGTGGAAGATGGCTACCGAGCCGCCAGGAGCGACCATTGGTTCAGCTCTGGCCGCGTCCTGGTGCTGGCCGTCGCCATCGGCGACAAAGAGGGTCGGGGCCTGATCCTCTTCGACGTCTTCGAGGCAGAACCAGAAGTTGAGCTGGCTGTGGCGACGGTCGGATTCAGCGGGTGGCAGCAGCGAGTTGTTGCCATTGTCGATGTGGAACGGCCCACCCTTGCGGCCCGGATAGGAGACCAGACCCAGGCCGGGCCGATAGTGTATTTGGTCGGTGCCGAGCCAGCGGCGGGCAAAGGCGATGCCCTCTCGGTCGACGATGGCGCGGTTGAGGCATTGTTCGGGATAGGGAAAATAGCAGGAGCCGATGCGGTCGTCGGGCGGATCGTCCGCGATTTCGTCCCAAGGTTTGAGGATGCGGCGCAGGGCAGCGGCCATTTCCTCGCGTCGGGCTTCGGGGAGGTAGTTGTGGACGATGACGTAGCCGCGCATGGCAAGCGCTTCGAATACTTCGTCATTTAGTCTTTGCTCCTGCATGTGAGTGTCCTTTCGTGAGTTGGGAGTCGTCACGACGGGAACGGCACGGGAATCCCATCGCCGTGCCACGGAAAGGCGTAACTCGGCGTATTGCAGAAGCGATCTAGCCCCGCTCCGACGCGAATCGCTGTTGACGGCGGCAGTTCCACCGAGAAGTACTTCCCTTCCACAGTGGTCGCGACCTCGCCATCCTTCCCTGCGGCGCGGTATTTGAGCTGCGTAAAACGGTGCTCGCCAAAGGCACCGGCCTGTACAATGAGGCGGCGCGTCTCGTGCCGCGACGTGTTGACGAGCTGGATGCCGACCACGGCCGGTCCCAGTTCATCCACTAAAGCAGCCACGTCTAAGGGCAGCCCCGGCCGCAGGCGGTCGGCGTCGAAATAGCGTACCGTGGCGCGCAGCAGGCCACCGTTGTAGAACGACTGCGGTGCCCCCAGCGTCACCTGGGTCAGTCCCTTGGTCAACACCGGCTGCGACGGAAGTCGGTTAGTCGCAATGATCTCCAGGGGACTGCGCTCGTCGGCGCGCATAGTCTCGTAGGTCTCCAGAGCCTGCTGGTACTCCGCCCGCAGGATCTGCTCCGGCCAGCCCGGATTCTTGCCGTCGTAGTACTGGAAGCGGGCGAATTCAGTATTGCCCCAGTTCTTCTCTCCTAGGGCTGTTCCCACGTCGTTCCAATCGCGCTCCACGTCGCCGTCGCGCACCAAGGTAATCAGCTCGTAGTCCTCCCGGGCCATAGAGGCGTGATACAGGTGCATGATGTCCTGGCCCCGCAGCGGCGTGGGTTCCAGCCAGTAGCCCCGCATCTCAATGCCGTCGCTTACGTGCAGCCCCGGCGCAGGATTCCATTCCCAGCCATCCGCTCCGTAACGCACCGGCACGAGAAACTGCCCGTCCTCCCGCTTCCTGCCGTTATCGACTTGCAGCTTGATTTGCGAGCGCAAAAAGTCGAGGTATCCGCTGTCGCCGGTGAGCAGTTGGGCGCATTCGACTGCGATGTTGATGCCGTGGTACATGATGTTGTAGCCCTGGTAGTGGTTCCAGCCGTACTGGCCGCCCCACCACACGCCTTCGCGTCCCCCACCGATGACGCCTTTGGCATCGACGTTGTCTGGGCAAATACCGCCGTTTTTCTCCGTGCGCTCCATCCACGCCTCAGTGTAGTCGAGAACCCACTGTTTGTACTTGTCGTCGCCGGTGTACAAATAGGCATTGGTCACCAGCGCAGTAGCCGCCAAGCTGTTGGGCGTGTCGCACTGCAAGACGAGCCGGTCGAACAGATCGACGATCTGCTTGCGCCGCGCTGGATTTTCAAACCACCGAGTCTCCAAGTTTTTGACGATGGGATACAGACTGGCGCGCACTCCGTAGTAGTTGGCCTGCCCGCCTAGGCCGCGCCCGGCCAGCAGCATGGTGTTGGCGTATTCCGCGTCCGCGTGGAGCTTGGGTCCTTGGCTCGAATGGAAGGGCGAGCGCAGGATGCGATATTCGGGGTCCCAGTTGGGAGCTTGGGGATCCTCGCCAATGAACATGGCCGCAAAGCTCCGCGCCCGCCGCATGTTTTCCGATACCGTGGGATCGGCCACCCCAAAGTCGTAAAAGGCCATATTGCCCTCGCCCAAGTGGTGCCACTCCATGGCTTGTTCGAGGTTCCAGAACTCGTTGTGGATGGACGGCCGGAAGACTTTCTTGTGGTCGTTATAGCGCGTGCGGTGATTGATGCGATCGTCGCTGATGCGGGTGACGGCGTTCCAATTGCGGAAGTGGAGGTCGAGCAAATCATCGGCCGCACCAATCGCGTAGAACAGGCCAAAGTTGTACACCTGTTCGTAGAGGTCATCCACATCCTCAGCCAACAAGGTACCGCCGCCGCGCTCAAAGTACTGCCGAGCGAACAAGCGGCCCGACTCCTCCATCAGCGCGATCAAATTCCGCTCCATCAAGGCCCACGCCGGCGGGGCTGCAACCTCGGTCGCCTCTATCTTGGTCATACTATTTGCCACCATCGCCTACTACCTCCTGTGTGCGAGAAAGGGTCGGACGTAATTCTAGGTGGCCTCATCTCCGCAGGCAAGCGGCTCGCTTTCAGCCCGTCCGCTTGGCCGCTCCAGACCCATCCGTTACCTTAAAACCCCATGAATAGTAAAGACTACCTACACGCCCTCTTCGGCTGCCAGGGCCGCAAAGCCATCGTCACGGGTGCCTCCAGCGGCTTAGGAGCCGAAATGGCGCGCGTCCTCGTCTCGGCGGGTGCCGACGTCCTCGCCGTCGCCCGCCGCCAAGAACGCCTCGAAGCACTGGCCAACGAGTTGCAAGACCGCGCCGGAACCATCCACGCACACGCGGCTGACCTCAGCGACAACGCCGTCATCGCCGCCTTGCCCGAGCAAGCGCGCGAGCAACTCGGTGGCTGCGATATCTTGGTCGCCAATGCCGGCACAGCCACTCGCGTCCGCCTCGAAGATATGGCCGAGCAAGACTTTGCCGCGGTCGTCGATCTCAACCTCAAAGCCCAGTGGCTGCTCGCCAAAGCCTGCTTTCCCCTGCTCCGCCAATCTGAAGCCGGCCGCATCGTCAACATCGCCTCAATCTACGGCTTGGGAGCCTCGGTAATCAACGGCCTGAGTGCCTACACAATCAGCAAGCACGGACTCGTGGGGCTGACGCGCTCGCAAGCAGTGGAATGGAGCAGACACGGCATCACTGCGAATGCCATCGCCCCCAGCTATTTCCCCACCGAATTGACCGAGACCGCCCTCGACAACGAGAAGATGAGTACCCGGCTGCGCACCTTTACGCCGCAGGGCCGATTTGGCCAGCCTGCAGAGCTGGCCACCGCCCTACTCTTCTTGTGCTCAAAGGCCAGTGGCTATGTCAACGGAACCATCGTACCGGTGGACGGAGGCTGGACGGCGTGGTGATGCACGCCACTGGGAATTGATTATGAAAAAGCGAATCCTCGGCCGCACAGGCCTAGCCGTGAGCGAGCTGTCGCTCGGCGGGCTTTTTGTCTCGTCCCATGGCGCGGCCTTCGAGCAGAGCAAGCAGGCCGTGCTGCGAGCTCTCGAATTAGGGGTCAATTACATCGACACCGCACCGACCTATTTCGACAGCGAAGAGGTTTTGGGCAAAGCATTGGAAGGCGTGGAAACGCCCTTTTACCTTTCGACCAAGATCGGGGGACGCCTTACCCCCTTCCTGCCGCAGGATCCTGCCTGCTTGCGGCGCTCGGTGGAGGAAAGCCTAGAGCGCCTCAAGCGCGATCGCGTCGATATCCTGATGGTCCACGAGCCAGACCGGCCGCGGATGTACGATTGGTGGGCCGACGAGGAATACAACGGCCCAGTGTTAGAGGTTATAGACGAACTCAAGCAGGAAGGTCTCGTCGATTACATCGGCCTAGGATCGACCACGGCCTACCACATCGAACCTATTATCCGCACGGGCCGCTTCGACATCTTGCTCACCGCCCTCAACTACAGCCTGCTTTGGCGCGAGGCCGCGCACTGCGCCTTGCCAGCGGCGCACGAACACAACATGGGCATCGTCATCGGCTCGCCACTGCAAATGGGCGCACTATCCCCGGCCCACGAGGAAGAAATACGGCGAGGGGTGCTGTGGCTGGGTCAGCCGCGCCAGCAGCAGTTTTGCGCTCTCTACGACTTTGCCCGCGAAGTCGGTATTTCCCTGCCCGAACTAAGCCTGCGCTTCGTGCTCTCCGACCCGCGCGTCTCCTGCGCTCTGATGGGAGCTCGCTCGCAGGCGGAGGTTGAAGAAAACGCCGCTGCGGTCGCCAACGGCCCCTTGAGCAGCGAAGTACTCGCCCGACTCGACGAAATCGCCGCCATGGTGCCCTTCCGACCTTGCGAAGAACCCTTCGTCCTGCCGCTAGGCCGGACGTACGCTGGGCTGGGACAGGCCCGATAGAGATCGCTTAGACCGGCGGCGCTTCCAGAAAAACGCGCACCCCCATATCGGCGTAGCGCGACCGGCTCTCGGCCGTGCCATTGCGGAAACAGACTACGGTATCCGTGCCCTGTAAGGCTTTAACCACATGGCGCACGCAATCGTCAACGCTTTTGAGATGGGGATGTCCCCGGTGGTTTAAATCCATTTGCAGGTCGGTAGGGCCAAAGGAGAGGCAGTCGACCCCAGGCCGCGCCAAGTTGAATGCACTGGTCGCGGCCGCCACCGATTCGACTTGCAGCCACAGCACCCCGTACTGGTTCCACCAATCAGCATACGCCTGGGGGCCACCGCTCGCGTCGCCGACGCGGGCACCACCGCCGTGGCTGCGCACCCCTTGCGGCAAGTAATAGAAATTGGCCACGGCCTCTTCAGCGGTCGCCACGGTCTCCACTTGGGGCACCTCGATCCCCGAAGGCCCCAAGTCCAAGCAGTTGCCGATCAGGTAGGTGTGGCGAGTGTGCTTGATGCGAAAGTGCAGCGGCAGGTCGAACTCCCCAATCATGCCCGCCAACGCGACCAAGCGGTCTTCGCTATAGGGCGAGTGCTGGCTATCGACAAAGACAAAATCGCACGCGCCCAACTCGGCGATTCGCTTGAATGCGTCGCGCTCGATATCGCCGCGGATGCCAAACCCCACTACCTGTTCGCCCCGCTTGATCTTCTGCTTCAAATTCGCTGCCATGCTCGCGTCTCCTTTAAGAGAGTGCCAATGCCCCGATTAGGCGTATAGCCCTAATATGCTAGCCACCAACCAGAGCAGGGTGTTGACCTGCAAAGGCCGATCACTCCAAACCACTGTCGTCGGATCGTCCCCCTGCCCCCGGTGATACACTAGATAGAGATAGCGCAACACGCCGTAGAGCACAAAGGGAATCGTCCACTGCATTTGTGTGCCCTCTGCGCCCACCCCCATCGCGTACAGCGCGTAGCAGACTATGGTCACCGCCGTGAGGACGGCGATCATCTGGTCGAGAAAAGGCACGCTGTATTCTTCGAGAATAGCGCGGTGATCTGCGGCCTCATCCGCGAGTTGCACGATCTCTTGCCGACGCTTGACCGCCGCCATAAAGAGCACCAGCGCGAAGATACAGACGATAAACCAAGTAGAAATAGACACCTCAATAACCACGCCGCCGCCAACGGCGCGCAGCAGGTAACACGCAGCCACAATCAGTACATCCACCAACACCACGTGTTTGAGCCGGAGCGAGTACGCCACGTTGAGCGCCGCGTAGAGTGAGGCCACCCAACCCAAATGGGGGTGCAGCCAAAACGCGCAGGCCAATGCAAGGACCAACGCGACCAAAGCCGCCCCCCAAGCCAACGCGACCGACAGGTGGCCAGCGGCAATCGGCCGGTGGCACTTTTCGGGATGCAGGCGGTCGTACTGGCGGTCGAAAATGTCGTTAAACAAATAGACACCCCCGCTCAACAAGACGAAGCAGAGGGCCGCCCCTAAGCTGTGTACTAAATAGGAAAGTTCAAAAAGGTGTTCGGAAAATACGAGGGCGGGAAAGACGAAGATATTCTTGATCCACTGCCGGGGGCGCATGGACCACAGGATGTAGTAGAGCGACAAAACAGGGCTATGCTTCTGCACAACCGGAGAGCAGAGGCCGTTCAGACCTCCATGATCTCCTTTTCCTTGTTCTCGATGATCTCGTCGATAGAGGCTACGTATTCAGTGGTCAACTCCTGCACCCTTTTCTGCGCGCTGCGCGACTCGTCTTCAGAGATGTCTCCGTCCTTTTGCGCTTCCTGGAGCAAGTCTATTCCGTCGCGCCGCGCGTGTCGCACTGCGACCCGCCCCTCCTCGGCGCGGTGCCGGGCGACTTTGGTGATTTCCACCCGACGCTCTTCAGTCAACTCGGGAATGGGCAGCCGGATGATAGTGCCGTCGTTGGCTGGGTTAAGCCCCAAGCTCTTGTCGGCGAGAATAGCTTTTTCAATCACGGGAATTAGGGACGCCTCCCAAGGCTTGATCGCCAACAAGCGCGGCTCGGGAACGCTGATCGTCGCCACTTGGTTGAGCGGTGTTTGTTGACCGTAGTAATCCACCCGCACGTTGTCGAGCATGGCAGCCGAGGCCCGCCCCGTGCGGATCGAGGCTAAGTCGCGGCGCAGGGACTCGATGGCCTTATCCATAGCCTCTTTTACTGTTTCAATTATCTCTTCCAACATGGCGGCCTCAATACTCAGACGTCTTCTCCCAAGACGAATCGCTCAAAGCGACGCACGGTAATTTTCTCGCCAATTTTGGCGGTTATCTCGGAGACTAATTCGCCAATGGTCTGGTCTGGATTTTTGACGAAGACCTGTTCCATTAGGCAGTTTTCCTGATAGAACTTCTCCATCCGGCCCTCGACAATTTTCTCGGCAATGTGTTCGGGCTTGCCCTCGTTTTTGGCCTGTTCGAGGAAGATGTCCCGCTCCCTTTCCGCCGCGTCGGCGGGAACGCCCTCCCGATCAACCGCTAAAGGCTGGGAGGCAGCAATGTGCATGGCTATATCCTTGGCGAACTCTTGGAAGTCGTCGGTGCGGGCGACGAAGTCGGTTTCGCAGTTGACCTCTAGCAGCACGCCGAGGCGGCTGCCCTGGTGAATATACGCTTGGATCAACCCCTCGCTGGCGTCGCGGCTAGCTCGCTTCTCCACGGCGGACAACCCCTGCTTGCGCAAGTACTCAATAGCCTTCTCGCTGTCGCCACCGGTCTCTTGCAGGGCCTTCTTGCAATCCATCATGCCCAAGCCCGTCTTCTGCCGGAGCATTCGAACACTTTGTGCGGTAATCTGAGTCATCGTGGTTTGCTTTCAAAAGTAGTGATCTGGCTATGCGGTGGTCTCGGCTACATCCGCCGGGACCTCTTCGGCTGATTCGGTTGCTTCGGCCTCTTGCTTGTCGTCGCGGGCCGCCTTCTCGGCTTCGGCCTCGGCCTCGCCCTCAACCACCGCGTCGGCGATGAGGCGCGTGATGAGGGCGATCGAGCGAATGGCGTCGTCGTTGCCGGGAATGGGATAGGTCACCAAGTCGGGATCGCAGTTAGTATCGACGATGGCCACGGAAGGAATGCCTAGCTTGGCCGCCTCGCGCACTGCAATGTGCTCCTTCTTGATGTCTATGATAAAGACCAAGCCCGGCAGGCCACCCATATTGCGGATGCCAGCCAAGATCCGCTGGAGCCGGGCGCGCTCTTTTTCGAGCAGCAGGACTTCCTTTTTCTTGAGATTCTCGTAGGTGCCATCGGTTGAGATGCGGTCGAGATGCTCTAGGTGACGGATGCTCTGGCGGATGGTCTGCCAATTAGTCAACATCCCGCCGAGCCAGCGCTCGGTGACGTGAAACATACCGCAGCGCTCGGCTTCCTGCCGCACGAGATCAGCGGCCTGCTTCTTTGTGCCGACAAAGAACACGGCGCGTCCGGCGCGCACCGTCTGGCGCACGGCCTCGCAAGCAGCTTCGACTTTGCCGACCGTCTTTTGCAGGTCGATGATGTGGATGCCGTTGCGCTCGGTGAAGATATAGGGCTGCATTTTGGGGTTCCAACGCCGGGTCTGGTGCCCGAAGTGGGTCCCAGCTTCCAGCAAATCGCGGATGGTGAAGTCAGCCATGATCGCTCCTAAGTGTTAGTTGGGCCTCCGCCTCCTTCATTTACACACAGAAGCCCCGCGGACATCGGATGTCCACGGGACACTCTCTGCTGTGCATCGGGAAGCGTGTGTATTGGAATGGGACTAGCGCTTGGAGAATTGGAAGCGCTTGCGCGCGCCGGCCAATCCGTACTTTTTGCGCTCTTTCTCGCGGGCATCGCGCGTCAGAAAACCGCCTTTTTTCAACATTTCCCGCTTCTGCGGGTCGTACTGCACCAAGGCGCGGGCAATGCCCAAACTCGCGGCACCGGCCTGACCGCGCAAGCCGCCGCCACGGGTGGAAATGTGGATATCGAAAGTGTGCCGAGTCTCAGTCAGATCTAGCGGCTGCACGAGAATCATCTCCAAAGAATCCCGGCGCAGGTACTCGCCGACAGCGCGACCATTCATGTAGATGCTGCCATTGCCGAGTTGCATGCGCACTCGGGCTATCGAGGTCTTTCTGCGGCCGGTCGCTTCGTAACTTTCTGAGGGCATTGGCGCGTTGCCTTTGGTTAAAGTTCGAGAGGCTGGGGGTTTTGTGCTTGATGTCGGTGTTCGCCACCTGCATAGACGCGGAGCTTCTTTAGCTGCATCCGACCCAGCTTGGTGTGAGGTAGCATGCCCCGCACGGCTTTGCGGATGATCCGATCGGGATGCCGCTCGGCCATGCGACTATAAGGAGTGGTCCGCAAGCCACCTGGATAGCCGGTGTGGTGATAGTAGACCTTCTTTTCGGCCTTGTCGCCCGTGACTCGCACCTTGTCGGCATTAATCACGATGACGTGATCGCCCACATCGGCATGCGGAGCGTACTCGGGTTTGCCCTTGCCGCGCAGCACTTGGGCGATTTCCGAAGCCAGCCGCCCTAGCACCTTGTCAGTGGCATCGACCACGAACCACTGCCGCTTGATTTCGCCCGCTTTAGGGGCGTAGGTAATGTCGTTCATCGTCTTTTCTTCAGATTAATATAGAAATTATTTAACCTAAGCCCTCTATACGTGCTTGTCAAGGTTAGGCTACCCGCCGCCTGCGCCACCAGCGCCAGAGTAGCACCGCCCCCACCAAGCACAATATCCCCACCAACAATCTATTGTATTGCGCGAGTAGCTCGGTGACCTGCTCCCAGTTTTCCCCCACCAAAACCCCGGCGTAGAGCAGCATTCCGTTCCAAACCGCCATGCCGATCGAGCCGCATAGCGCGACGGTAGGCCAAGGCATGCGGCCTATACCAGCACCGATGGCAATGACCGACCGGATGCCGCTCAAAAATCGGTTGCCGAGAATAAGCGCGACGCCGTAGCGACTGAGCCACCGCTCGGCTTGGGCCAGCTTCGCCGTGCCCCGACGGCCGGCGAAGAAGGCGCGACCCCGGCTATAGCCCAAATAGTACATGGCTAAGAAGCCAGCCGTACCTCCAACACAAGTAGCAAGAAAAACCGGCCATATATCCAAGAGGCCGCGCCCCACCAGATAGGCGCTAAACACCACCACCGTATCGCCTGGTATGGGTGGCACGATATTTTCCAAAAAGGCACTAAGCAACAAGATGCCATACGCCCACAGCGGATCGACGCCCGACAGGGCCGCGAGCAGGGAATCCAAATAGGCCGCCATGCTTTAGAGCACCAAAAGGGCCACGGCTTGAGCCTCCATACCCTCTTCGCGCCCGACGAATCCCAACCGCTCGGTCGTCGTGGCCTTGAGCGAAACCTGTCCTACTTCTAGGCCCAAGGTCGCGGATAGCGTTTGGCGCATCGCTGCTATGTGCGGCGCTAGCTTGGGCTGCTGAGCCGCGACGACGGCGTCAATGTGTAGGACCCGCGCCCC
>JAPOYQ010000357.1 GCA_026706505.1 Gemmatimonadota bacterium | reverse complement strand
TCAGGTGTGGTTTCTTGCTGGACTGCTGGACTCGGCGTGGTCTTTTCTTGCTGTGCCGTGGGCTTAGGCGTGGTTTCTTGCCCCGGGCTTGGCGTGGTTTCTTGGGGTTCAGGTGTGGTTTCTTGCTGGACTGCTGGACTCGGCGTGGTCTTTTCTTGCTGTGTCGTGGGCTTAGGCGTGGTTTCTTGCCCTGGGCTTGGTGTGGTTTCTTGCTGTGCCGTGGGTTCAGGTGTGGTTTCTTGCTGGACTGCTAGACTCGGCGTGGGTTTTTCTTGCTGTGCCGTGGGCTTAGGCGTGGTTTCTTGCCCTGGGCTTGGTGTGGTTTCTTGCTGTGTCGTGGGTTCAGGCGTGGTTTCTTGCTGGACTGCTAGACTCGGCGTGGTCTTGGGTGCGAGTTCTTGCTTCGCCTTGGAAATGAGGTCAGAACCCGCGTTGAAAAGCGGCCTCACTAGCGCGGGGGAGAACTGGTGGATTCCGTATAGTCCTCCACAGACGAACAAGATCGAAAGCAAGGCTTTTGACCAAGGCCACCGCCGCTGGCGGTCGAGAAGATCGACGCGGATCATCGCACTAACCCCCGCTGAGCCAGCCCGACGGCAATGGCATACGCGGACCGCTGCGCGGGCGTGGCGCTGCCGAGCAGCCTGGGATTGACTGCGGCGAGTGGATCGAGGACTGAATGCGGCACCTTCAAATGCGTGGCCAAGCCCTCGCTCCAATACACGACGCCGGCGCCCCACAGGCGTTGGAGGCTGTTGCCGCCCTCGCTCAGCAGCTTGCGTGCTGCGCCTTCTAAGGCTGCGGCCGCATCGTCCTCTTCCTCCCAGACGCAACTGGTTAGCGCGGCCAGTTCGCCTTCCTCTGTCAGCAGGAGCCAAGCCTCGCCCATATCCGCATAAAGCAGGAGCGAGAACTTATCTTTGGCGAGCAGGTTGGCGCATTCGCTGGCGTTGTACAGGGCAAACGGCGCTAGATCCACGTCGAGCCGATCGACCGCTGTCTCCTTGCCTAGGGTGCGGTAACAGTCAAGGGCGCGGCGGCGAGCCGCGACCACAAAACCCCACTGCGATGTCAGCACAAAATCGCAGCGAAACGCCTTCGCCTCTCCGGCCAAAATTTGCTCGGACTCCCACAGGAGCTGTTCGCGGTTTTCCTGCACAGTCCCCGCCACGAGGGGCCGGCGTTGAACGAGGCCCAAGCGCCGGTCCAACGAGAAACAGGTGTTGCTGTAGTCAAAATCGTAAGCCTTCGCGAGCGTGGCTAGTTGGGCGGCTAGCCCTTGCCGCTGCTGCTTGTCGTTCAGGGCTGCTGGGTCGAAGGGCCGTTCCAGCTCGTCGGTCGCCAAAACCAGGGGCCGGACGTCAGTGCGTCCAGCGTCTAGGGCGGCGACGCGCACGGTTTGACCACTGATGTGGATCCCAGTGGCTTTTGTTCTGCCAAATCCAAACAATCCAACCCCCTCTCCTGCGAAGTGAGCCTCTACTTCACTATGAGCAAAGGACGGAGCTTTTCTAGCGTCTTCGCGCCGATGCCATTGACTTCAGTTAGTTGCTCCAGCCGTTTGAAAGGACCTCGCTTGCGGCGGAAGGCGACGATCCGCTCGGCGATCTTGGGGCCGACTGCCGGCAGTTCGACTAGCTCGGCGATTGTAGCCGAATTTAGCGAGAGCGGCTCTTGCTTGGCTACTACCTCTTCGAGCGGTGGCGGCGGAGCTACCGCTCGCGGCACGACGCTGAATTCCTCTAGGCGCGATGGGCGATACCAATCGCTTACGGCGACGAGCATCCCGATGATCAGGGCCGCTGTCAGGCCGATGAGCGCGCGTTGCTCGCGTTCATTAAACAAAAATATCTCCCACAACCGCGCCAAGCAATATGCTCAGCGGAGGAAGAACGTGCCAGAAAGCCGCACCTCGCGGATCTTCCGCGTCTTGTCTCTGAGGAGGTCTTTGTTGTTCTCGATGCGAATCCGCCCCTCGCCGCGGAAGTTCGCGCTGAAGTTGTAGGTCATGGTCAACTGCGTGCGCCAGATGTTTTCTTTGTCGTTGGGAACGCGCTCTTCGTCTCCCGTGGCGATGGAACGCGTTTCTGCTTCAAACTTCTGTTCCAAGTTGAGGGTGACGTCGCTTTTGAGGCTGCCTATCAAGGGCAACCGCCGCGGCTTGAGATTATGAGTGATCTTGAACGTAGTAGTCACTCGCTCTCTGTCTTGGGTGCCGCGCAGAGGCTGAGTGCCGCCGCTCTGTTCACCTAGTTCAAAATCTCGACTCTCCGAGGTGGAGATCACGCGCTCGATGGTCGTCGTCGGTCCCCAGCGCCAACGGCCGTTCCACGATGCTCTGAACTCGGTTTTGGTCTCTTCGGAGACTAGGTGGCCGGGCGTGAGGCTGCCCGCTCCCTCGCTGGCCGCCGAGGTCTCGAAACTGGCATTTACCTGCGCGCTGTTGATCACTCGCTTTATCAGCGGCAGCCGATCGGCTCGCCCCCAACTGAGGCTCAAGCGCGGGAAGGTCCGATCGTTGCGCAGGCGCAGCCGTTGCTGCGAAGCACCGGTATTCTCTGAGGTCTGCTCCTTGGAGTTGACCTTGATGCTGATACCAAAGGGTAAACGCATCCCCGAGCCGGCCTCAAACGAGGCCGTCTGCGACCAAGTGTCTCGGAGGGTCAACCCTTGGGAAATTTGTCGCACCCTCAGGGTGTCTTCGAGACCGAGTTGATAGGAGAGCGAGGGCCGATGCAGCAAGTTGAAGTGGCGCGCATTGGCGTTGTGCCGCCAACTGGCGTTGACCGGCTCGACGATGCGGCCGGTCCACCCGGCGAAACGGCGGAAGATATTGGGGCCTTTTTGCTGTTCGGTCTGGTTTTCCTTCTGTTCGGTTTGGCTTTTTTGCTGTTCGGTTTGGCCTTTCTTTGAGATTGGCTCGTCTTCGTCTTCGTCTCGATTTCGGTTTTGGTTTTGGTTTCGGTCGTCGGGCCGCTGTGCCCTGCGGCTTTGCCCCGGGGACTCGCCCAAGTTCTTGAGCAAGGTCGGGATTTTGAAATTGAGGCGTGCGGAGAGATCGTTTCGGTTGTCGATGTCGAGGGTCTTAAACGTCAGGCCGCTGATCGAATCGATCGGGGCCACCCCGCGCCGCTGCGCTGGGTCGTTTTGCTCCTCGTAAGTGGTCTTGAAGGTGTAATTTTGGTCCAGCCACGAGACTAAGCGCAGCGAAAGACTGAGGTCGGCCGTTTGTCGGCGCCCGACTTCGCGCCCAAAGCTCCGCTGGTCGAGGACGAATTTTTTCCGCAAATCTCGGTCGATTTTGAGATTGTAGTTGGTCGATAGACCGGTGAGTGGACTGAGCTTAGAGGCATAGGTTTCGACGAGCGTGAAGTCCTCCTGCTCAGTCGGCTCGTCGTCGCCGCGGCGCAGCAGCCGCGAGGTGCGCCGGCTGCCGTTGACCGAGTAAGTCAGGCTCGAAGGTACCGGACGGCACTCCATCCGCGTCCCGCTGTTGGGCATGAACGACGGCAGCCAGCCCATGATCCGCAGCGCTGGCTTGGGCAGGGGCATGCTGTAGTTGAAGTTCATCGTCTGAGCCTCGCGCTCGTTGATCGGGCGCACCGGGTCCGAGCTGTGTTCGCGCGAATGCGACAGCCGCAGGTTCATCTGGTCGAGGGTCCAGCGCAAGAAGAGGTTTTTGCCTTGGCGCCGGCTGATGGACACGTCGTAGAACTCCTTGGAGCGGACGGCCTGTTGCTCTAGCTTTTCTTCGGCGGTCAGCTCCACGTCCGATCCAGGGCCGAAGCGCGGCAAGCTGGTCGTGCGGCTGAGATTTACCTTGAGTGGAATCAAAAATCCCCAGCTACTCGGCAGGAGCTTTTGCGCGTTGGTAGAGACCGATAGCGCGGCTTCGCGGTCCGTGCTGTTGCCTCCTTGGCCGGTAAAGCTGCGGAAATTTTCCTGCCGCCAGAGCACATTGCCACCGAGGCTGGCAACGTCGGCTAGCTTGGTGTTGAGATGGGCGTACGCGGCCAGCCCGGGGTCGTTGCGCGCCTCGTCGAGGCGGAGTTCGTCGAGCAAAACCCGGCCGCTGTACGCGCGATTTTCCGCTCGGTTGCGCAGGCCGACGCTCAGTTGCTTGATCGACTGCATCGACGGATTGCCGCGCACCCGGTAAATGGCTTCCTCGCCGCTGCGCAGGCCCGACCGCGCAAAAACTTGGTCTAGGGAAAAGCGCTCGACTTGGGGGTCGTAGCCGGCCGCGTGCAGCGCTTCCAGTTCGCGTTGAGCGATCAAGGTCTTGCCGTCTAGCGGTGCCCCACGCGGATCGATTATCCGGTAAGTGTAGTAGAATTCTCCCATGGTGGTGTCGGCCTGCCCAGATTGCAGGAGGGCCTTGAGTTGGGAGATGACTGGCAGGTCCACATCTACTTGGTTGCCCTTCCAGCCCTTGCGCCCGCCCTCCCAACCCGGGAAGATGGGGCTGATGGCCTCGTAGTAGTTGGTCGAATCCACGCCAAAGCGCACGAAGAGCACCAAGTCGCTCGAATCGCCGTGTGCGTATTCAATGGTCCCGCTCGAGTCGCCATAGACGTACATGCGCAGCCGCTCGTAGCTGGTGTAGTTGGCAGAGCGGGTCAAGATTCTGGTCGCCGACATCTGGTGCCCAGGTTCTAAGTTTTCGTAGGCCAACACCAGCGACTGCTCGCGTTCTCGGGTGCGCGACTGCACATTGCGGCGAATCTTCACGCCGGGCGGCGGCCGGTAGCTCTGGCTCTTGTCGGTGCCGATGACCGTGACGTCGAGGATCTCGCGGTCGCCGATCGGGAAGCGCTCGTCGAGCTGCACTACGTCGTCTTCCTGCCATTTGTTGCCCACGATCTCCACGAGCGCGATCTCGGCCCGCACGGGGTCTTCTACCTCCGGCCGCGGTCCGCTCGAAAGCATCAGGCGCGCGTATTCGATGCGACTGGAGTCGGGCAAGCCCACGCGCCCGACGTGGGGGCCGAACAGAGGCACTCGGAGCTGGCGCCAGCCCTCGTTTTGGGTGCCGACGACCTCGTAGTCGCCCGACGACAGGTTGATCTCGTAGTGGTAGTAATTGTTGCGTCGGTCGAGTACGCCGTTGCCGTTGAGGTCTTCCGTGTCTGGCCGATCGCCGCTTTCGACGTCCTTTTTGTTATTTTCGGTTCCGTTGATGTGGCGATAATCGTCCTTGTTGCGCTGGGAGGAGTCGTATTTCCAGTTGTCCCCTTCGGGGTCGTCGACCGAGCGGTTGGGGCGCAGGGGATCGGGGTCCGGGTAGAGCGCGGCAAAGGCCTGCTTCCGCTCGGCTAGGGAGCGGGTGGTGTCGAATGCGGCGTCTTGCAGGCGCAAGTAGAAGTTCAACTCGGCCTCGTCGTCGCGGCCGTCGATGCCCACGTCCTCTTCCCGCGACACCAACCCGTCGCCTGCGGCCTGCCCGGGGAAGGGTTCGTCTTCGGTGTCGAGGCGGCCGTTGGCGATGTAGTCCTCGTTGATTTGGTCGCCCAAGTTCACGTGCAAGGTGCCCTCCCGGCCCCGGACCCAGATCTCGAGGAACTTGGACTCGGAGAAGTCGTTGACGGTTGAGAAAGCGAAGGAGATTCCTCCCCAAGACTCGGGGACTTCGGGGCGTGGCGTCAGCTCCATCGACAGGATGTCGGTGCGCCGGTTTTGGGCTTCGATTTGCTCTTCTTGGTTGGGCCAAATGTCGGTGCGCAGCACTCCGTCGTAGGGATTGTACCAGATGAAGCGCGCGCGATTTTCCGCGTCAAAGCGCTCGTCCTTCGGTGCGCTGGCCGGTGCCCAGCGCGGGCGGTTGACGACCAGCGAGGTGGGCCGCTCGCTGTCTTCAAAGTCGTCGATGTACCCGCGCCCCTTGGTGTTGAGATTGGGGCGGCTTTGCGCGACTTCGGCATCTAAGGTCACTTCTGAGGGAACGGCCGTCTTGATCAGCGGCAGCATATCGACGACGCGGGTGAGGTGCGGCACCTCTCTCCGGACGCGCAAGTCGAAGTTCCATATCACTGTGCGCTTCGGCTCGTTGCCCACCCGTACCCGCCGGTCGCTCGAACGTTCGTTGTTGTAGATCATGGTGCTGCCCACGCGCCCGTCGCCCTCCCAGAATTCGTACTCAGTGCGCAGTCCCAACAGGGTTTTTTGCTGGCTGCCGATGTTGAAGACGTCCTCGGACTCAAAGGTAATTTCCAAGTCGGCGCCGGGATCGGCCACTTCCTGAGCGACCGAGCCGATAAACGTCACACTGCCCGTGAAATCGACTCGGTAGTCGGTATCCCGCTTCAGTGGGCGGCCGTTTAGCTGGACTTCTACGGTTTCGGGCCGGACGCCGCCGAAGATGCCGCCTAGCCGAATGCGCTGCTCCGAGGAGGCAGCGCGGACGAGGATTTTATAGCGGCTAGCCTCGATCTGGGCGCGCTGCTGCTGCTCGTTGTAGATGGCGGGGACGGGTTCGTCGAGCAGGCCGCGGTATTTGTCGGAGCGCGGATCAAAGGGGCGCTGGTCAGGGAAAATCAAGTGCCCGCGGATGTCGTCCAGCCCGATGTAGTCGGCGTCGACGACGCGGTCAGGCGCGCTACCGGGATCTTTGCCGCGCTCGTCCAAACCCAAAAGCTGCAAGTAGGAGCGGCCCTGTTGCGAAAGTTGATCCTCTTGACCGGGCACTTCCTTGGCGATATCGACCTGCAAAGTCTTGGGATCGAAGCGGCGGCCAGTGGAAAACCCGGAGGCAATGCGGTACACGTTTTTCCACTCTAGGTTCCAAGTGGGAAAACCTGGGCGGGCATTGCGGGCCTTGATCAGCTTCAGGTGCAGGGAGTCGGATTCTGCGCCGGCGTTGAGCCGAGCCGTCTCGTGTTGGAGGGTGCCATCGAAGTCCGGCGCACGAGTTTTGAAATGCACGGCCATGGCATGGGGATTGGATACGGCTCTGTTGAGGATGATATAACCAGCCTCAGCCAAGACCTCATAGTCTTCGTCCGGGTCGAGCCGGTGCCAGGTTCCCTCCTCAAAGCAGCCGCTGTTGCGCAGGCGATTGCCCGCTGAGTCAAAGCACTCGATGGTGGAAAGGGAGTCGGACGGATCGACCCAAGCAACGCCGGGCTTGGCGAACAGCTCAGCGTCATTTCTCGTATTGAAGTCGTTGATATAGACTTCAAGGCCACTGATATCGACGAAGTTTTCTGCGCCAAACTGCGCTCCATCCAACAGCAGGCGGAAGTTGGGGAGGTGGGCGCGGTAGAACTCGTGCAGAAAGAAATACGTGTTGCGGATGTATTGATAGTCTTTGAGTTGGAGCGTATCAATGGCCGCTCCGCCCTTAAAGGTCTGGCGGTTGGATTTGCTCTTTTCGTGGCTGGCGACGGTCGTAAAGGCCAGCGGGCCGACCTGCCCCTTAGTGCGGATGCCGAAGAGACCCTTGTTTTTCTGCCGGAAGCCGACGAAGCGAGTATTGGGCAGTTCTAGGGTAGTGTTGCCGGCCTGCACCTCTTGGAATATGGAATCCTCTTCGCCTTCGTAGTCGAGCTTGATCTGGTTGGATAGCTGATCGCCCATATTGGAGCTAAAGGCCGAGCCGAAGTCTTGGGTATTTTGGTCGATGCGTATGTTGATCAGTTCGCCGACTTTGCCTTCCACTGTGAAATCGGATTCCTGTTCGATACCCAGCGAGGGGAACTTGGAGCTTCGTCCGTATGAGGTCTGCACTTCGCCATCGGTCCACTCGCTCTTGCCAGAAATGATAATGGTGCGCGAACCATTGAGCGCGAGGCTGGGGCCTTTGTCGCCGATAAAACGCCGCAGGGGCTTGGGCGCGGAAAAGGGCACAGTCCACTCAAAGCGGTTACCCTTGCGCCGACGCTGCTCGGAGGCTGTGCTGCGGAAGTCGCGACGGATTTGCTGGTGCCAAAGCTGACGGTGCTTGGCTTGGTATTCCATGCGAAAATAGTCGTTTAGATTCACGGCGACCGCTGGTCCTTCGGCGAATCCGCTGACGCGGCGGCCGTAGTTGGCCATTCCCAATGAGTCCACCGCGGCTTGGTACGAGATTGGCGCGCGGCTGGGGGCGGGCAAGAGCGGTTGGCCAGCCCCAAAGGCGGCTTGGCGAGGGGCCGCAAAGCGCTGGGAAAGCGGGCCGTATAGCGGCTCGAAACGCAGGCCAGGCTCGGCGTGCGCCACCGCCGCGAGCAAGCAAACACACAGCCACTGAGACCAGGGACACGCTTGGAAGAAAAAGCGGAGAAACACCTCTAAATTCACACCTATCGACGTCTATTGTTTGACATGCTCCCAAACCCCCAAGGGACGGGAGTTTGAGGCGTCAAACAGCGAGCTATCACCGAATGCTCTCGGCGTGCTGTTCGCCATTCTCAATTAAGAAAGCGGCTTTCAATTGAGGTTAGCGGAAGCGACTCAGAAGCCTTCACTTGTGGCCCGGCTGGCAAAAGCAATGCACCGAGCGGCTTCTGTATTAACCAAACGCAATAGGCGGTCTCCAAACCCAAGAACAGGAGGATGCTGCCCAGACAAAGCGAGCAACTACCTGAAAACATAGCACGCGGCTGAGATTATTTCAAGGAAGCCCTTGCAAAAACCATTCCCGTTGTACGGCGCGGCGCGCGTTTTTTGGGCGGCGGCTTAAGTCATTATATTTGAGGGAACTAGGTTCGTGGCCCGTCCGGGGTATCCCCGCTTGCGATGGGGTGCCCTGAGTGCCGCGCACTACAGCCTTGTATCTCTTTCGACCCATGACGACCCTGTCCCGCTACGTGCTTAAAGAGCACGGCTGGCCCTTTGTGCTCGGCTTTGCGCTGATCCTTTTCATTCTGCTGATCGACGTCGTTTTGCAGACGATGGACCAAGTGCTGAGCAAGGGACTGACCTTGCTGGCCGCTCTCCAGCTTTTGCTTTTCAACTTAGCTTGGATCGTGGCGCTGGCCGTGCCTATGGCCGTGCTCATCGCCGTACTCATGGCCTTTGCCCGCCTCGCCGCCGACGGGGAAATCATCGCGGCCAAAGCCTGCGGAGTGAGCTTTTGGTCGCTTCTGCGGCCGGTGCTGGTAGCCGCTTTTTTACTTACTCTGCTGATGGTCCTTTTCAACGACCAGATTCTCCCGGATTGGAATCACCAAGCCCGCGTCCTGTCGTCGAGCTTGCAACGGACGAAGGCCGCCTTGGTACTGCGGGAAAAGGAAGGGGTCTTCATACCTAACTTGGGCGATTACCACCTGCTCATCCGCCAGATTGACCCGGAGACTAACGAGCTAGCCGGCATCGCGCTCTACGACGCCTCGCGCCCCGGTCCGCCGGTGATTCTCCACGCCCCTAGGGGCCGCATCGCGCTGTTGGGAGATGGAGCGTACATCCGCTTGGAGTTGGAGGAAGGCCATGTCCAGCGCGTCGAATCCAGCCAGGAAGAGCGTTTTTTCTACGGCACCTTCGCCCGCCAAGTGCTGCACATCAAGGACGAGCGCCGCCGCTACGAGCACCGTCCCTCGTCCTATCGCAGCGACCGCGAGCTAGACATCGCGGCCATGCACCGCTTGGTGCTAGAGCGCCGCCGCGAGCAGGAGCGCGCCTACGGACGCCTCGATTCGATTGCCGCGCGCTACCTCGAATTGCACCAAACAGACATCGCAGCCATGAGCCGCTTGGTGCTAGAGCACCGCCGCGAGCAGGAGCGCGCCTACGGACGCCTCGATTCGATTGCCGCGTTGCACCAAAGCCAGTTTGCCGACTCTACGGTCAAGGAGCTAGAGCGAGAAAGGGAACAGGCGGCCGAGGCTCTGCACCGACAGTGGCGGCACATAGACCGCCGCGCGGGGCGAATCAACGAGTACTTGGTCGAGATTCACAAGAAGCTATCCATCCCGGCCGCCTGCTTGGTATTCGCACTGGTCGGCGCTCCCTTGGGCGCGCTGATTCGCCGACGCGGTGCCGCCGTCTCCGTCGGCATCAGCCTGGTCTTCTTTTGGATCTACTGGATGTTCCTCATCGGCGGCGAGGAACTGGCCGACCGCGGCTATATTCCACCGCCTTTGGCGATGTGGGCACCCAATTTGGTCTTCGCCCTCGCTGGATGGGGGCTGTTGTGGGTCGTCGCGTACGACCGCGCTGGACGCCGAGGGACGAAAGAGACCTGAGATGCGCATCCTCGACCTCTATCTGATGCGTCGCTTCCTATTGTGTCTGGGGATCGCCGTGGTCAGCTTGTTGCTCATTGCGGTGATTATCGACCTCACCGAAAACATCGATACCTTTATCGACTTTAAAGCTCGTCCCGAGCAAATCTTGCTCTACTACATCTATCGGTTGCCGTACTGGCTCATCCTAACCCTGCCCATCGCCGCGCTACTCGGCGCACTTTTTGCCCTGACCAGCTTGGCGCGCCAAAACGAAATCACCGCTATGAAGGCCACCGGCATTAGCCTGTATCGCCTGCTGGCCCCGGTTTTCGCGTGTGCCCTCGCCGTTTCAGTTGCGGCTTTTTTCTTTACCGATTGGGTGGTCCCGTCTGCTACCTATCGGTACAATCAAATCAGCGACGAGATTAAGTCCTATCACCGCAGCGACGGCTCCCGCCGCCAAGTCCTGCTCCAAGACGCGGACAACCAGTTCGTGTACGCCCGCAGCTACGACGCGGGGCGGCAACGCGCCGACGAAGTGTCTTGGGAGCGGCTGCACGGCTATGTCCCGCTGGAGCGCGCCGTGGCCCGGCGCATGGAATGGCGGGAGGGCACTTGGGTGCTCCTCGAAGGCCGCCGCTTTCGCTTCGCCGCAGGTGAAGCCGTGGCGACTTCTTCCTTCGATACCCTATCTCTATCGAGCTTGTCGTTGCTTCCCAGCGACTTTGCTCGTCAGCAGAAGGACCCCGAGGAAATGAACTACGCCGAGCTGGCCGACTACATCGCCCGCGCCACGCTCAACGGAGAGGACGCCACGCGCCAGCGCGTCGATTTGCACCTGAAAATATCCTTTCCCCTGACCAGCTTTATCATCATCGCCCTCGGCGCGACCCTCGGCGCCAATGCCCGCCGCGCCGGTTTGGCCAATAGCTTCGGCTTGGGAGTCCTACTCTGCTTTGCTTATTACAGTTGCGTCAAAGCCGGCCAGGCCCTCGGTTGGAATCAGTTGCTTGCGCCTTGGTTGGGCGCGTGGATAGCCAACCTGCTGTTTGCCGTCTTGGCCTTAGTGCTGCTGTGGCGCGTGCACAAATAAAAAGGCCGTTCGCCCGTCGGCGAACGGCCCTTGGGGAGACCCGAATTGGAATAGGTGCTCAGCGGATGCCTTGCTCTAGATGGTAAATCTTGAGCTTGAGCGAGGCCGAGCGGGATTTCCAATTTTCTAGAAGGGCTACCGCCTGCTGTTCTGCTTGGCCGTCGAGTCTCCCACTTAATCCGACTAATAGCTGTGCTAGGCGGATCACCTTGTCCTCGGAGGCACCGGAGGTGAGCCGCTCAAAGTGACCGATTAAATCGGCATCCAATGAGGTGTCGGCCCGCTGGGCGATCCCGTGCAGAAAGCGGGCGTGGCTGCGGGCGAAGGCCGCGTCCTCGCTGCACTTGCTGAGCAAATGGCGCAGCAGCTTGGCCGATGGAATCTCTTGGAGAACCTCAATGGCTATCCGCGCCGCCTGTTGCCAGACGCGGGTTTGTGCAGTCGAAACCATGGTTTGGGGCAGTCCAGCCTCGACGAAGAGCGAGAAGAGCGGTATCTGCGGCAAGTGCGCCAAGAACGTGCGCACTAGGTCCTCGTTGGGGTCGCACTTGAGGAGGCAATCGACTGCATAGGGCACCATAGAGGGATGGGTGCGGTGAATTTTGTCTAGGAGCACGGCCGCGATATCCGTTGGAAGGCCTGCGGCCAGTGCCGCAGTGATCGGCGCGAGAGTCTGGCGGCTGATCGGCACGCCCTGCGCCGCTTCGCGGGCGACCGCGCGCTCTTTGCTGGTTAGGAACTGGGCGACCTCGTCGCACTGGCGCAGCGCTTGCACCAAGGCCGCAGCCGGGCGGGGATCGTGCTCTTTGTGCGCCAGCCTCACGATCCGGCGCAGCATGCGCAGCGAAGACAGCCAGGAGCGGTGATGGCTCAAGGTATCAATGGCCGCTAGCCGTCGGCTGTCGTCCGAGTCCTCGGCGATGGCCAAGAGCTGCTCCAACTCGTCTGCGCTGAGCACCAGTGGTTGGGCCTGTTCGCCGTAGAGCAACTGGTCCAGCGATGTTTCAGCGACCGGCGCAGCCTCTTCGCGCAAGTCGCGGATGTCCAACACCATAGGTTTTTGATCCTCTAGCTGTTAGCTGTGCCCAAATGAGCAGCACAACTAGCTAAACTAACGGAAGCTGCTCTATGAAATATGCAAGGGGAAAGTTCAGAAATTTATCGTGGGGTTATCAAACGTAAAACCCACTCCGCGATAAAGCAAGCGAAAATATTGCTCTCTCTTTGAAGCCTATGGGGACGCGCTGGCGACCTCCAGGCTGAAGGGGTCGGATTCGTCCGCCAAGCGCACATTTAAGACCCAGTCGCCGTCAATCGCGATCCGGATCTTACGCCGCACCCGAATTCCGTCGGTCGTATGTGGCAAGAGGACCACATCGAATTCCACTTCTCTACCGGCTGGCAGAACCCCGCCCGAAACCTCCACTCGCTGGCCGGCTGGCACGTGGGTGCGGACGATCCGCGGCGCGTCCGCATCGATCTCGTTGAGGTACGCGACTTCGAGATCGTAGGCGGTGTGGTTGGCGACCGAAACGGTACCGGCCCGGCCGATAGGTTCGGGGGTCGCGGGCTCAGACTCAGGTGGTGCGGTGGGTGCTTTGCCCCCGCAACTGCTGAGCAGCCAAGCGGCTAGCAATAGCGCGGCTCTTATTGCGCCGCGACGTGGATCAATGCTTGGGCGATCCATTCCACCTCGTCGTCGTGCACGGTGCGCATGTCGAGCAGGAGCCGCTCGCGGGTGATGCGACCGACTACGCCCTGCCGCCTGAGTTGGCGACCTAGCTGCTCGACCCGGACCACGTCTGGCTGGAGGGCTATGGCCCGGCTGGGAATTTCGGCTAGGGGTAGGGACCCACTGCCGGCTTGGGCCAGCGATTCGACCACTTCGAGGCGGAGGGCGCGGCAACTCGGCTCGGGCAAGAGGGACAACAGTCTTTGGGCGCGCTCCTCCAGCGTCTCAACCGTTGCCCGTAGCATGGCCAGCGCCGGCAGGGCCTGCGTTAGCCTGTCTGGCGGCAGGCGATAGAGCGACAACACTGCTTCGAGCGCGGCGTAGATCAGCTTGTCGCAGCGCAGGGCGCGCATCAGCGGATTTTGGCGCACTTGCTCCACATAGGAGCGCTGGCCGACGATGATACCGGCTTGCGGCCCGCCCAGCACTTTGTCGCCGCTGAAGCTGACTACAGCCGCCCCGGCCTTGAGACTGGAGGCGACTACCGGCTCGGGTGGCAGCCCCCACTGCTCCAGATCAACTAGGGCACCGCTGCCTAAATCGTGGACCAGCGGTACTCCCCCTCGCTGGCTCAGAGCGGCCAAGTCCTTTAGGTCCACCTCGGCGGTAAAGCCCTGTACCCTGTAATTACTCGGATGCACCACTAAAATGGCGCCGGTTTCCGGGCCGACAGCGCGCTCGTAGTCGCGCAAGTGCGTGCGGTTCGTCGTGCCGATCTCGCGCAGTTTGGCTCCGCTGGCCGCGATGATGTCGGGCAGGCGGAATGAGCCGCCGATTTCGACCTGTTGCCCCCGCGAGACCACCACTTCCCGTCCCCGCGCCAAAGTGTCGAGCAGCAGGAGTACGGCGGCGGCGTTGTTGTTGACCACGGCGGCAGCTTCCGCAGCGGTCATCGAGCATATAAGGTCCTCGACGTGCGCGACGCGCTCGCCGCGTTTGCCCGACTCCAGCTCGAATTCGAGGTTGCAATAGCCGGTGGCCACCCGCGCGACGGCCTCTTGGGCCGCTCGGGGTAGCGGCGCACGGCCCAAGCCAGTGTGCAGCACCACACCGGTGGCGTTGACGACGCGGTGCAGCCGGGGCGTGGCCTCTTGTTCGATGCAGCGGCGCACGGCCTGCTCGATCCGCACGTCCAAGGCCGCTCGCTCCTCGTTCACAGTGCCCGCCCGCACTTGGCGACGCACGTCCGCAATGCAGCGGCGCACCTGCTCGACGACATAGGCGCGGTCGTACTCTTGCAAGAGATCGGCGACCTGATTCAGCATCTGATCTACCGAAGGCAGGTTAGCTTCATTCATGAAGGCGAAGTATAGGTTGCCCCTCTATCGCCAGCAAGTAACCTTTGCGCTATAGTCTTAATAACCTTATACTTGCAAGACCCCTTCCCCTGTTGTCTAATTCCAATATTTAGGTCTATGTCGCGCCCGGTCTATATCCTGGTGGCGCTGCTTTTGTGTGCTTTTGCAATTGACGCCGCCGAGCGCAGGAGTCCAGTCGTCCACGTGGTCAAACGAGGGGACACTCTGTCTGAGATTGCCGCGCGCTATCGAGTCTCGCAGGGGCAAATCAAGCGCTGGAACAAGCTCCGCAGCAGTAGGATATACGCTGGCCAGAGCCTCAGAGTTGGGCTGCCAGTGCGAAGCGGCGATTGGTATCGCGTCCGGCGCGGCGACACGCTCTCGAAAATTGCTCGGCAGTTCGCCGTCCCAGTCTATAAGCTCAAGGCGCTCAACCGCCTCAATGGGAACGTCATCCACGTCGGGCAGAAGCTCCGCTTGCAAACGGCCACTCCCACTCGGAGTGCCTCGATCGACGACAACGACGAAGAGCCGAGCGAGTACACGGTTCGCCGGGGCGATACCCTGTCGAAAATCGCCCTGCGATTTGACGTGGGCTTGGGTTTCCTGCGCCAGCTCAACAAGCTCAAAAGCGACCTCATTCGGCCCGGGCAAAAGCTCCGCCTGCGCGCTTCGCGGTTAGAGGAAGCCGTCCACGTGGTGAAAGAGGACGAAACCCTGACCGAGATTGCTCGGCGCTACCGAGTCTCAGTCAGCCAGTTGCAGCGCCTCAACGGTCTTGTTGGCGACCGGATTCTCATCGGGCAGAAGCTCCGCCTCAAGGACGCGGAGAGCACGGTACACATCGTGGAACGCGGGGACGCGCTGTGGGAGATTGCCCGCGCGTATGGCGTCAGCGTCTATCGTCTCAAGATACTCAACGGTCTCAGGTCGAACCGCATCTACCCAGGCCAGAAGCTCAAGCTCTACCCAGACGGGAAGCTCGAACCGAGTACCGCGTCGGCCGGCCCGCGACTGGCCACGTACGTGGTGCAGCGGGGCGATTACCTAGGACAGATCGCTCGGCTACACCAGATGAGCGTGGCTGAGATCACCCGCATCAACAAACTGAAGAAGAACGCTGTCATTCACCCAGGAGACCGGCTCAAGGTGCGCCCGATGCGCTGGGTGGAATTGTCTGAGATTGATTGGGACAACCTGCAGATCCGCCGCGCTGACACGCCGAAAATCGCCTTCGGCAACGGCCCGTACTACTTCTCCCGGCCTCGCAAAACGCGCCAGCCGAGCAAGAAATATTACGAAGACCATCCAAGCTCGCCGCGTCAGACGTATCGCCAAGCAGCGCGTCTGTGGCGGGAATTCGAGCACAAGGTCGGGCGCATGGGGCGCTTGAGTTCTCGGTTGGAAGGCTGGCACATCGTCCTCGACCCAGGGCATGGCGGACTGGATCCGGGCGCAATAGTTTCTGCTCGCGACGGCAACGGCAAAAGGCTTTATGTCGTCGAGGACGAGTACGTCTTCGACATCGCGCTGCGGGTCTATGTTTTGGCGCGCTTGCACGGGGCCCAAGTCACCATGACCCTACTCAGCCCCAACCACCTAATCCGCCAAAGCGAGCCGCCGACCCAGACCTTTGTCCACGAAAAGAACGAAGTGTACAACTGGGCCGCTTATAACCAGACCAACAAGCTCAGCGCTTGGCCGCGCGGCAGCAATCTTGAGACTCGCGTGCGCATTGCCCGTCAGGCCTTTGTCAAAGCGCCGCGGGGTCGGCGCATCTTTGTCTCTCTCCACGCCGATAGCGAGCCCAAGGCCCCAGAAGTACCGCTGGTTCTATACTACAAAAGCAGCAAGAGCGGGCGCATAGATCGCGTCTCGCGCCAGTTTGCCCGCTCCCTGCTCCCGGCATTAGGGGCTGGTGCCCGCATGCGTGGACAGAACCTAGGGGTCTTGCGCAACAATCCCGCTGACGTCAAAGTCCTCATCGAAGTGCGCAACATGGCGTACCGGGACCACGTCTGGGCCTTGCGCTTTGAGGATCTACGCCACCGCGATGCC
>JAPOYQ010000847.1:13393-16359 GCA_026706505.1 Gemmatimonadota bacterium | reverse complement strand
GTACGAAGAAGACGGCAAGGACTTGCGCAAAGAAGTGGCCAAGGAAGTGCTCAGCAAGGGGGCTTGGGCGACGATCATGTACCTCTACCAAGACCTCGACCGCAAAACCGGCGAGTACGGCCCGAGCAAAATATCCATTCGCCGCTACCAAAAGCGCGACGGCACCTTTTTGCAGCGCAGCAAGTTCGAGGTGTCAAGCGTCGCGCAAGCGCGGGCGATATGCAGCAAGATACAGGACTGGTTCCCCCCAGAATAGACGCGCTGCTCACCCTGCTCTGCTAGCGACCTTCACTGGCACGCGATGCCAGCCCGTGCGGCCATCGTACAGATCGACTCCAGCGTCGGTCCGCGGCTGAGATTTCCCCTCGCTATCCGTTGCCCGCGCAACAATCTCGTACTCGCCCGACGCGGGCAATGCCCATTCGTAGGCCCACGTGACCCAAATGTTGGGCAAGCGCTGGGTGGTAATCTGCGCCTCGTGCCAAGCCCGCCCGCCATTGGTGCTGACCTTGACCGATTCGATTGTGCGCTCGCCGGCCATGGCGATCCCGTGAATAATAAAAGGGCTGCCTTCGACCCCGCGCAGGGTTTGCAGCACCCTTGTAACGCCACCGTTGTCTGGATCTTTCACATCGTCCCACACCGACAGGGGCGCGTCAATCCGCGAATTCACGGTCGCTACGGCCGGGTCCGACCACTTGATGGACTTGTTCTCGGGCTTGCTTTCCCAATAGCCGAGATAGGCGTGATCGATCAGTTCGATACGGGTGATCCATTTGGGCATCTTCTGGCCGTAGTGCCCTGGGTTTATCAAGCGCAGGGGAAACCCGTGCTTAGACGGCAGCGGCTCGCCATTCATTTCCCAAGCTAAGATCACCTCGTCGCGCAGCGCCCGCTCTAGCGGAATCGACGTGGTATAGCCATCGGAGCTGTCGCTGTAAAACTTGACTCGGATCGCCTCGCTCTTGATCCCGGCCATGTCGAGCACGTTGGACAGCGGCGTACCGCCCCACTCGGCATTGCCCACCAATGGCCCGCCGATCCAGTTGCCAATGCACTGCATGGTCAAGACCTGCCGCTGTATGGGCAGCGCGGTAATCTCCGCGTACGTCAGCCCGGTCAGGGGCTGGTCCACCAACCCATCCACCGCCAAGCGCCAACTATTGGCCGAGATCTTCGGGTCGTAATTTTTCCCTTTAATCGACTGGAGATAGTGCCGCGCATTGGAAGTAATCGGCGGCAGCGGTAGCATGTCGGCCATCTCTTCCACGGACATCTCTTCCATGTCCATGTCCATAATGTCCATGTCCGGCCCGGTGGGCAGGCTCTTGATGCGCACCTCGTTGCCGTCGCAACCCCAAGTGGGGAGAATCGCGGTGGCGATAACCGCCCCGCTCGACTTGAGAAACTGACGTCTAGTTGATCTGTTCATGACAACTCCTTCAGCGAATGAGGGCTAACCCCACGCCCAACGACGACCCAGCCCCGATGTTCTCTCCATTGAAAACCGACTTCCACAACAAGTCGATCCACAGCGGGCCAGCCACCTGTACAGCTACATTGCCACCCACTTCGGTGAAATCCCCCTCCGAGACCTGCACTACTCCGACCAGCCCACCCTCCGAGTCCGCCGCGAGGGTGTACACACTAGCGACAAAGCCCTTGGCGAACAGCCACGAACGCGGCGTGGCCCCCAACTCGACAAAATAGGACACCTGATTAGAAAACGGGCCGCCGCGCAGCTTGTACCCCACCTCACCACCCGCGTAGAGCGGTAGCGGATAGAGCGACAGCCCCGCCAACAGCCGCGCCCCCTGTTCGGAATAACCAGTGCCAAGGGCCGGATCGTAATCTCGATTGTACCCGCTGGGGAACGCGACATCGACCTGCGGCGATAGCACCAATCTGCCCTCGGTAAGTTGGTACTTCGCGCCGAGATGCACATCGCCCAGCCCCCAAGTAATTTTCTCGACAAAGCTATCCTCAGACACCAGCCGCCCCGCGCCGACCTGCCCAGTCAGCGTCAACCGCTCGCGCAACCCGTACTCGCCGTATGCGAGTACCTGGCGGGCGTGGAACTGGTTATCGTCCATGCCCATAGCGGCGCGTTGGCCCATGTCGTCGAAGACCTCATCGGTCGAGTAGTGAATCCCCGAGAGCTTGGCGTAGTAGCCCCCGCGAGGCTGGCTCCAAGCCCCCGCCCAGACCTCGCCTGCCCAACACAAGGCCAACAGGCCCATTGCTAACCAACGCATTTCCCAACCCCTTTCCGCGGTACAATCCGCTCGTAGAGTGCTAACAGTTTCTCGCCCTCGGCCTCCCAGTTAAAATGCTCTTCTGCGGCTCGCCGCGCCTGCGTCCCCTTGACCTGAGCTGTTACCGGGTCGTCGAGCAAGCACCCGATAGCGCGCGCATGGGCGACCGGGTCGCTCGGGTCGGCAAGCAAACCCCAATCTGCGACCGCGAGAAACCTGCGTATGGAAGGTAAATCACTGGCGACCACAGGCAAGCCGCAGGCGAGGTACTCAAAGAGTTTGGTCGGCACGAAGGAGGCCAAATTCTTGGGCGAGATCTGCCCCGGAATCAAACCGATCTGACACGCGGCAATCGCCGCCCCCAATTCGTCGTACGGCACGCGCTTTTCACTGTAGTGTATCTGCTCTTCCAGTCCCCACTCGCGTCGGAGGACCTCAAACCGCTCCCGCAGCTTCTGCGAGTGAAACGCCCCGACGCTCAAGAGGCGGACCTGCGGATGGGTCTTGGTCAGTTCGCGCATGATTTCGAGCAGGAACAGCCCGCCCCGATCTTCGGATAGCGAACCAATGTGGACCAAGGCGCAAGGACCTAACGCACCACAGCCGGGGGAATACCACTCCAAGCGCGGGTAGTTTTTCACCACCGTAAAGGGACGCTTGGCAACGCGGTCGCCTTGCTCCTCGACCACTCCGACCACAGCAGTGACAAAG
>JAPOYQ010000847.1:0-13383 GCA_026706505.1 Gemmatimonadota bacterium | reverse complement strand
CGCGTGGCCCCCGGTCGGCCGAGCGCGCAAGAGGCCGCCGCAACCGCTCGGGCGCCCACGGCCGCACCATCGCCACCAGTGGAAAGTGCTCGTGTACGTCGTAGATGACTCGACGACCGCAAAGCTTGAGCACCGCACCCACCGGCAACAGTTCAGGGTCGTGGAAGTGGAGGCAAGCGGCGTCTGCACCAAGCCCGACCCGTAGCAAGCGCCACAGGTTCAAAATTCGCTGGCCAGTCCCTCGCGCCACCGGCACGGTCTGTACGCGCACCCCTGCTCGCTCCCCATTCCACTCCTCCGGCCCTGGCCCTACCACCGTCACCGCGTAGCCCGCACGCGCCAACGTCTGCGCTTGTTTGTAGAAAATCCGCGCGTCAAACGGACTGTGGACATTCGTCAGGTGGTACACCTCAGGCGCAGCCAAAGAGCACCTCCCGGCTTTGCGGGCCGCAATTAAACAGCAAATCCAATACCGACATCTCGGCGACAAAACCCGCGTGGCACTGGGGGTACTCCGGGTGTTCAAAGCGAGTAAAGCGGCACTCAACGCCTTCCGCGGCAAACGCCTCCACATCTACATACGCCTTCGAGGCCCCTTCCCCCGACAGGTACACCTGACAACCGCACGCCTTGGTCATATCCACCAAGCGCAAGGTCCGCTCGTTGCGCAGGTCCATCTGCGAGCTGAAGCGGACTTCGACCTCCAAATCCAAGAGCTTCAACAGGTGACGCAGCAGAGCCACGTTTAAGTCGAGTAACTGAGTCCACTCTCCGGCGTATAAGTCCTCTATCGCCGGGGCATACGCGTCGAAAAAGGGCGCGTGGCTGTAGTGCCAGCGCAGGGCTTGGCAGTGCTTGCGCCGCCAATCGCCGTCGGGCGGGATTTGCACATCGCATATCCGCTGCTGGCCCCGGCCCCGCGTCAGCACTGGCACGGTCAGCCATTGCCAGCCATCGGCCGTGCGGATGCGGTTGCGATTGGTCAGGCTACCACGGCTGTATTGCACGTCGTCGGCCAAGACCCACACGTCGGCTTGTCCCACCTTGTGAAACAAGCCCAGCCAAGGCAGGAAGTTGGGCTGGTGCGCCGCCAGCACCCGGTTCATTACCTTATCCACCTGAGCACGTCAAATGCCTCGGCGTACTCTACCATAATCTGCCCACCCCTGGTCCGCGCCCAGCTCCATATAAACTCCTCTTGGGTGTACGGACGATGCTGTTGCGACTGGTAGCAGCGCAGCGCGGCAATCTTGGTCTGCACGTGCTCGCGAGTGAGCACGCAAAAGTGTCGATAGTCAAAACTCAAGTTATTCCACGGCAGCTCGTAGCCGAGCACGGTGACCGTCTTAAAGGCGCGCAGGCCCTCAATGTGAACAGTCTGGTGATCTTGGTGCAGATCTTGGGCGCTGGGCAAGAACACGGTTGCTGGGTCAATCTCTCTTTTCATCCGCACCAACTCTTCGAGGATTTCTTGGCGCATGTGGGGCAGGTGGCGCACTTTGTACTTATAGACCAGCAGGTTCGCTGCAGGGATCCCCAGCACCTTCGTCCCCTGCCGCACCTCCTTTTCCAGAATGTCGGGCGGAAAGGGCGGCGGCACCGACTCTGCCGCGGTGGAAAAGGCTGCGTAGTACACCTCGCGCCCCTCTTCTACCATGCGGCTGATCGTCCCCCCGCAGCCAAGCTCGCCGTCGTCCGTATGCGGTGCGAGCACCAAGACCCGGTTATTTGCCGACACGACAATCTCCTTCTGCCTCGGCCAATAGTTCCGCCAAGCCGCAGCACACCATTTCCACAACTTCGTCGCTCAAGCCCGGAAACATCGGTAGGCTCACCACCTGCGCTAGCACTTCCTCGGCAACGGGGAAATCCCCAAGGCCATAGCCCAACTCCCGCTGGTAAAACGGCGTCAGGTGGCACGGCGGCCAGTACACGCTGCCCGCTTCAATACCCCAGCACTCGCGCAACTGGGCGACCACCCATTCGCGTTTTTTCTCGGCGGGCAGGCGCACGGGGAACTTGTAATACGCGTGTAATTGGCCCGCAAATTCCGGCAAGAGCACCTCGCCGCATCCCAAGCGCGTGAGCGCGTCCCGGTAGCGGGTAGCGAGGCGGTTGCGCGCGGCTGTGTGCTCGGCCAGCCGCGCCAATTGCCGCAAGCCGAGCGCTGCGCTCAGTTCGGGCAAGCGGTAGTTGTTGCCCAAGCGCTCTAACGAGCGGCCCTTGGCGCTCACCCCGTGCGTGCGGAAGCTCCGCGCAAAGTCGGCCAAATCGCGGTCGTTGGTGCTCAACATGCCTCCCTCGCCCGTCGTCAGCGGCTTGGTCGGGAAAAAGGAAAAGGCCGCGGCATCGCCCAAACTCCCGGCCGGCTTACCATCGGCGCTAGCGCCGTGAGCGTGGGCCGCGTCTTCGAGCAGCAACAGCCCGCGCGCGCGGCAAAACGAGCGAATATCCTCAATGTCGGGCGCAATCAGTCCAGCGATGTGGACCGCGACGACGGCCCGCGTCTTTTCCCCGACCTGCGCCTCGATCTGCGGCAGGCCACTCGACAGGGTCTGTGGGTCGATGTCGCAGAGGACGGGCCGTCCTCCGGCCAACAGCGCAGCGTTGGACGAGGCAATAAACGTATTCGTCGGCACCACCACTTCCCGCCCTTCGACCCCCCAGTAGCGCAAGGCCACCTCCAACGGCGCGGTCCCCGAGCTCATACCCACGGCGTGTTCGGTGCCCACACACGCGGCAAACTCCTGTTCAGGCCGCTCTAAATACGGCCCCATCGTCAGGCGTCCGCTGCGGAGGATCTGAGCAAAATCCTCAAGCAGCGCAGCTACATCCTCCTCGGAGATACTGGGTCTTGTCTGGGGCACTTTAGGCGGCACGGTCGCGCCCATCTTCCTGGCCTAGCGCGTTTCCCACAAAACCAGCGAATCCTAGTACCAATACTTTCACTGCAAAAACTCCTTAATCAATTGAATGCACTACAACATACACAAATACATAAAGAGGCGCGTTTCCAGCAAGAGACAACGCCGCGCTGCGTCTCCTTCCTTTGACAAACAGGACCTCGCGTTTAATTTTTGGGACATGAACTCAACGACAAGAAATCCCACCCGCGAGGTGCAAATCGGCCGCACGATTATTGGCGGTGATCACCCCATTGCCGTGCAAAGCATGGCCGCTACCCGCACCCAAGACATTGAGGCCACCATCCGCCAGCTCCGGCTCTTAGCCGAGGCTGGGGCAGACGTCATCCGCGTGGCCGTAGATAGCAAAAAGGACGTGGAAGCCCTCGCCCAAATCGCGCCGACCGTTGACGTGCCGCTGTCCGTGGATCTGCAAGAAAACTACCGCTTGGTGCGCAGCGTGGCACCGCACGTGGAGAAAATACGCTACAACCCCGGGCACCTCTACCACCACGAAAAGAACAAGCCAGTCGCCGACAAGGTCGCCTTTATTGCAGACGAGGCCGCCAAGCACGACTGCGCCCTGCGCGTGGGAGTCAACTGCGGGTCAGTCGATCCGGCTCAAGCCGAGCGCTTTCCGGCCGAGGACTCCATCTCGCCCATGATCGCCTCGGCTCTAGAGCACTGCGAGCTGCTCGACGGCTTGGGCTTTACGCGCTACTGCGTCTCGCTCAAGGACTCCGATCCGGCCAAGGTCATCGCCGCCAACACCCGCTTTGCCCAACAGCGACCCGATGTGCCGCTGCACCTTGGCGTTACCGAGGCCGGGATGCCCCCCGAAGGCGTGATAAAGACCCGCATTGCCTTTGAACAGCTCATCAGCGCCGGTATTGGCGACACCATTCGCGTCTCCCTGACCTTGCCGTTTGACGACAAGGGCGAGGAGGTCAAAGTCGGACGGCAGATTCTCGACGACATCTACTCGGGCCGCTTCCGCTCGGTCCCCAAGTTGCTCCCGGCCGGGCTGAACATCATCTCCTGCCCCTCCTGCTCACGGGTGGAAAACGAAGCCTTCATCGACTTAGCGCACCAAGTGCGCGAGCTGACCGAGTACGCCCGCGACCACCAGATCACCATCGCCGTCATGGGCTGTCGGGTCAACGGCCCAGGCGAGACTGACGACGCCGACTTGGGGCTGTGGTGCGCCCCCAACTTCGTCAACCTCAAGCGCGGCCCCCAACTCATCGGTCAATTCCCATACGACGAGGTCCTCGACGTGCTCAAAGATCAAGTCGACGAGCTAATTGCTGCCAATTAGACCCTTTTGTCGCGCTAGCAGTTTGCGGGAAAACCAACCTTTTTTCGATTTGAACAGTTTACCGTAAAAAGAGAAACGGCGCCCATCCCAAGAGAGAAGAATGGACGCCAAGCCATAAAGGAGACGGAAGCCTGTGCTCCCATCCCTCCGATGTTGTTCCGACTGTCACTCAGACGTTGACCAGATAGACGACCAATAAGGAGGTATGTGGTCGTTGCTCACGTCCACATCATGCCACTCGAGAATCATGTTGTGCAACTCTGGTTTTGCCAGAGCAAACCCATACACTGTTGTGTTCGGGTTGCGTTCCAAGATCGCAGTGGCGGCCAGAGACAGAGTCTTCCCGGTCGCTATGAAGTCATCTACGATGAAGATCGTATCGGCGTCCGCAGAGGCGGAGCAGTAGCCGGCCTCCTCCACCAGCAAATTGCGAAATTCAGGATACAATCCCCCTCTCCCTGTAGGCAGGTGGGCTTCTTTCTGTAGTAGCCCCGGCTGATACCGACAGGCTCCAGCGCAGCGACTTGCCAGCAAAGCTATCACTCCATTCGAATCCGCGATTTTCTCTGCAGAGCGAAGAGCTGGAGCAAAAACCGTCCTGCTGGGGTCCAGTCCAAGACCACGAACAAGGATACGAGCAGCGTGCGCCATGAGCCTTGCTGCGCCTTCAGTCGAAGCATCGTCGGGATCGAATTTGAACTTTGTAAACCGGGCGCTCCATTTATCCTCTGGTCGGTCTTCGAGGCGGTATCCCACAGTGAAAGCAGCCGCCACGCCGTCGTTGAAAGTCAGCGTGTCATATCGGAGCAGGTTGTGGAAAATACTAGGAAGGACGGACATTACAACTCCCCGAGAGGGGTCAAACCCCTCCTGCTATTGAGGGCACGATGGTAACACTATCGCCGTCCTTGAGATTTGTCTCTTTGCCTTTGATGAATTTAATATCCTCGTCATTGACAAAGATGTTTACATATCCTCGAATCTTTCCATCCTCGACCAGCTTCCTCTTCATACCAGGATGAACATTTTCGAGACCGTCGATTAGCTCTTCTATGGAAGCCACATCGGCGATCTCTACTTCCGCCTGGTTGTTCGTCAGCTTCCGGAGGGGGGTTGGTATGTGCACGGTTACTGCCATTTGTATATCTCCCGTTCTATTTTGAAGATGATTTCAGAGCTTGCAGGATATTTTCAACGGGTTCGAACCCACCGATCTCGACGGCGAGAGAAGGATCGGGACAAGTACGCCGGTAGCGATTCAGCCAGACTGCATCCATCCCACTTCTGGTGGCACCCAGAATATCGTGTTCCCACGAATCCCCTATCATCGTCGCCTTCTCCACTCCAAGTTCAGCAAGAGCGTATTGAAAGATCGCCGGATCCGGCTTGGCTGCACCCACCTCCTCTGATATTGCCAAGGTGTCGAGAGGCAAGAGGTCGAAGAACTCCAGCTTGTCCCGCTGATATTGCGAGCAGCCATTGGTGACGACGCCGATCTTCATCCATCCCCGTAGGCCCTCAAACAACTCCTCGACGCCCGGAACCAGTCGCGGATTTGCCTGTTGCTCTCGCACGTAGGCATCTGCTGCATCGGCCACCCTGTTTGTATCCAATCCATAGTGGCGACAGATACCGTGCATGTGTCCAAGGCAGGCTTCCTCGTCCGACAGGCTACCATCGAGAGTACGCAGATAGTTGGCCTTCAATTCCTCGTCATGGACGAGTTCCAGTTCCTCCAATGGAACCCGCTTCAGTTCAGGCACTATCTCCTGCACCGCGCACAATCCGTGACGGCGCGAGTATTGGAGGTCAACCAACGTGTCATCGAGGTCGAAGAGAACGGCACTGCTCATGTATAATCCTTTCTTTCTGACGTGAATTCGGGTTAAGCGGCCTTCTAACGGGAGTCGTGCTTCCACTCAGTAGTATACGTTTATAATACAAACGTTCACACAGTATAGCACGACCATTCCCTGTGTCAAGATAGGTTCGGCTAATCGGTAGGGGAGAAGGAGTTACGCTGTTTTTTGCCTTCTGAGATACGGTCACAACATCCACCGTGGGGGCAATAGACTCAGACGCTGCCCATCCGACTCTTTCGAATCATTTTTCCGCTGCGGTACCGTCGGGAAACTTCTTGATCTTAAGCTGCCGCTCGCCGTTATTCTCCCTGCCCTGTCATACTGGTGATAGCAGGCAGGATAAGCAAGGCTTGGCACCTAAAACCTAGAACAGTATTATGAAACAGGCTGGACCCGACAGAGGAGAATAACCATGCAAGTGAGCTACTCGCTGCCGTCCCTTAGACCTCAAACTCAATTACATACATCCACAGACTAGGTCCCCTATGCAAAACCCTATCAAAGAACAACTTGCCGCCGGGCAGCCCTCCATCGGCTCCTGGCTCAACCTAACCTCGCCGCTAGCAGCCGAAGTCATGGCTGCGGCCGGCTTTAAATGGCTGGTAGTCGATGCCGAGCACTCGGCCTTTGACCTCGGCCACATCGCCCATACCTTCCGCGCCATCGAGGCGCGGGGTGCCCTGCCCTTGGCCCGGGCCTGGGACCACGACCCGACCACGGCCGCCCGCCTGCTCGACGCCGGAGCCTGGGGCTTGGTCTTTCCACACGTCAGCACCCCGGAACAGGCCGAAAAGCTGGCCCAAGCTGTGCGCTATCCACCGCGCGGCAACCGGTCGGTAGGCACGGGCCGCTGTGTCACATTGGCCCCAGACTATCGCCAAAGCTTTGACGACGCTGTCCTCTGCATCCCGCAGATCGAGGACATGGAGGGCATTGAAAATGCCGAGGCCATCGCCCGCGTCGAAGGTGTCGATATCGGCTTCCTCGGGCCGGGCGACCTAGCCATGTCTATGGGCGTCGCCGCCGGCCACCCCAATCACGAGGCCGCCTTGCAGGCTTTCCGCGCCGGCTGCGCCAAAGCCGGCAAACCCAGCGGCATCCCGGTCAAGGACTCCGCCGAAGTCAAACGGCGCATCACCGAGGGCTTTCAGTTCATCGACTTCAGCAACGACATGCGGTTTTTGGAAGCCACGGCACAAGCCGTCTACCGCGAAGCCACGGCTGGATGAACATCCTCAACTTCGGCTCGCTCAACATCGACCTCGTTTATCAAGTCGAGCACATCGCCCGCCCAGGCGAGACCATTGCCAGTTCTTCTCACCAAGTTTTTGCCGGCGGCAAGGGCGCGAATCAATCGGTCGCCCTTGCCCGCGCTGGCGCTCACGTCTTTCACGCCGGCCAAGTCGGGCCAGATGGGCAATGGCTGGTCGATAAATTGGCTAGACTAGGTGTGGATGTGCAGCACATCCGCGTCGGCGACGTACCTACCGGCCACGCCATTATCCAAGTTGACCGCCACGGCCAAAACAGCATCGTCCTCTTTGCCGGGGCCAATGCCCAAATAGACAGAGCATCTATAGACGCCGCGCTATCCCATTTTGACCGGGGGGCTATCCTCCTCTTGCAGAACGAGATAAATGATGTCTCTTACATCATCGCCGCAGCCACCGAGCGGGGTCTGACGATATGCTTAAACCCCGCGCCTTTTGTCCCAGAGGTCTGTGCGTATCCCCTCGAATTAGTCGATTTGCTCATCGTCAACGAAACCGAGGCCACCGGCCTTGCGGGCGCTTCCACGCTCGCTGCGCTGGCCGCGCTCTGCCCCCACGCCCAAATCGCGCTCACGCTGGGGGCTGCTGGCGTCCAGTACCGCTCCTCAACAGAAGAATTCCACCTTCCAGCGCCGCATGTCGAAGCGGTCGATACGACGGGTGCGGGAGACACTTTCATCGGCTATTTTCTTCAGGGCCTGACCGCCAGCATGACGGCGCGAGACGCTATGGCCCGCGCGGTGCAGGCCGCGGCTTTGTGCGTCACCCGCCCGGGAGCCATGGACTCAATTCCAGCCGCAGATGAAATAGATTAACCCATTGCAGTAGAAAGGAATACGCATGCCGAATATCATGCTCACCGCCCAGTTTCGAAACGCCGAATTCGCCTCCAGCGAGCGCGAACAGGGCCTCGAAAAGCTTCGCTCCCTAGGCACCATCATCCCGGAGCCAGCCGTCCTCACCGCCGAACACGCCCCCGATCTGATCGCCTCTATCGCCAGTTCATCGGTCTATACGGACGAATTTTACGAAGCGGCCGAGGATTTGCGCATCGTCGCCCGCTGGGGCGTCGGTTTTGACAAGGTCAATGTCCCAGGGGCCACGCGCTACGGCGTAATCATCACCGTGACGCCGGTTCACATGGACGCGGTCGCCGAATACGCCATCGCCCAGTGGATGGCCACCCTCAAGCGGGTCTATACCCTCAATCACCTCTCCCACCGAGGTGACTTCTCCATCATCCGCACCTATGAGGCCCAACACACCACCCTCGGCCTGTACGGCTGTGGCCGCATCGGCCAAGAGGTGGCCCAGCGCGCCGTGCCGCTCCTAGGCGAGGGTGGTCGCTTGCTCGTGTACGACACCCGCCCCGACATCGCCGATATCGCTGCCCAATACGGAGCCGAAGTCGCCGACTCGCCCGAAACGCTCTTTCGCGAGTGCGACACGGTCTCGCTCCACGTCTCGGGCGACGACACCATCGTTCACTACGACCTGCTCAGCCTAATGCAGCCCCACGCCTCGCTGATCAATCCCTCGCGGGGCAATCTCGTCAACGACGCGGACGTCCACCGCGCCATTGAGGAGGAAAAACTCTATTACTACGTGGTTGACGATCCAGTCAACGACACCCGCGCCATCCACAAGGACCACCCGCGCATCATCTGCACCAACCACAACGCCGGCATCACGGTCGAATCCACCATGCGTCTCGACGCCAAAGGCATCGAGCAGGTCTCAGCCGCCATCGCCGGCCGCCAGCCCGAACACATCCTCAATCCAGAGGTCCTCGACCACCCACGGGTCAAGGCGTGGCTCAAGGAGTAAGAGAGTGAAAATAACCCGCTTCGACGTCACGCCGCTCAACAACCGCGGCCTCCTACTCCAAGTCGAAACCGACGCCGGCCTCACAGGTCTGGGCTCCCCCATGAACTACGAACACGGTCGCACGGTGGAGCGAGCCATCCTTGACATGGGCGATTACCTGATTGGCCGCGACCCCTTGCAAATCGAAGACCACTGGCAGACGCTCTATCGCTCCAGCTATTCCCGCCAGATGCCGATCCTGTTGGCAGCCCTCAGCGGCATAGAAATGGCTTGTCTGGATATTTTAGGTAAAACCGCTAACTTGCCTGTGTGGAAGCTATTAGGCGGATCAGTGCGTGAGAAAATTCGGGTCTATGGAGCGGCTGGGGGCGCGACACCAGACTTGGCGGCCCAAACCGCCCGCCAGCGCGTCGAACAAGGCTTTACAGCGCTCAAAACTACCCCCTTCCCCGACCCCGTGCGCCTCATTGAAAATCCGGCGGGCATTGAACGAGTCGTGTCCCACATTGCGGCCATGCGCGAAGCCGTCGGCCCGGCCATCGACATTGCCATCGACTTCCACCGCGCCACCAGCCCGGCGTTGGCCAAAGTGCTTCTGCGCGAACTCGAACCCCTAAGGCCGCTCTTCGTCGAGGAACCGACCCGCTCCACCGACAACATCGGTCCCCTGCTGGAACTGACGCGCTCGACCTCCATCCCCATCGCCACCGGCGAGCGCTGCGCCACCCGCTGGGGCTTCCGCGAATTGTGCGAGCGCAAGGCCGCGGCCATCGTCCAACCCGACATCCGTCACTGTGGCGGCATCCTCGAAATGAAGAAGATCGCCGCCTTAGCCGAAGTCCACGAAATCGCCGTCGCACCCCACAACGCCGCCGACCCCCTCGGCATCGTCGCCTCTGTACACGCGATGGCCGGCACGCCTAACTTCCTCATCATGGAATACGGCGGAGGTAGCGGCGAAGGGTTTTTCACCAACCCTTTGCAAATGCAGGATGGATTTGTGGAATTGCCCCAAGGGCCGGGGCTAGGCGTGGAGATCGACCCAGATGGTCTAGAAGCGGCTACCCACCGAGGCCCTTGGCGGCAGCGGACGATGCGCCGCCACCCAGAGGACGGTTCCTTCGCGGATTTTTAGCTGGCCACGCTCATAGCGGCATGTATTCCAGCTCAAAGATCCGCTCGACAAACCAGCCCAGCCCAAAAAGCCCAATCACAGCCGATACCACCAAGACAACCGTCCGCTGGTAGGACTGCCGACTGAGCCAAGCGATCAGTGGAAAGACGAGCGCGACAATAGCCACTTGGCCGATTTCCACGCCGGCATTGAACGCAAACAGCGAGGCGACCAGCCCGCGCGTGGGCAACCCCAACTCGCGCAGCACATTGGCGAAGCCAAATCCGTGCACCAACCCAAAGGCAAAGGTGATCATCCAGCGGTAATCCATGCGCTTGAGCCAGAAGTTCTCCACCGCGACGTACACAATGCTCAAGGCGATGCCAGCTTCGATCCACTGGCTCGGCAGGCGGACGACTTCGAGCGCCGCCAAGCAGAGAGTGATGCTGTGGGCAACGGTGAAGGCCGTGACGACCTTGACCAAAGTGAGCAGCCGACCGCCCACCACAATCAGTGCCAGCAGAAACATGACGTGGTCATAGCCGAGAAAAATGTGCTCCACCCCGAGCACCGTGAACTCATATAAATGGTCCCACAGCGACTTCTCTCCAGCAAAGGTCTGTTGCGGCGATTCCGCTGAAAACACGGCTTGGACGAGCGGCTGACCGGGCAACATGACTTTGGCCAAGTTTTTATGCGCGTCCCCAAAGCGCTCTGGCCAACCGACCCAGACCTCCAGTTCGTTGACGGGTTCCTCTAACTCGGCGCTGAAGTACACGTTGGCAAACATATTGCCCTGGTTGTCCGGGGTGATGTCTCCCCTGTCGCGCACGAGGGCGAGCGGCTCGCCATTGGCCCGCAGGCGCATCTGCTTTTCGACAAAGGCGAATACGTCGTCGAGGCCGGCCTCTATCTCTTCGTAGAACAGCAGACTGTCCCCGTCTTGATCGACGCCGATTTTCAGGAGGTCGAAATCGTCCATGCGCACGCGCACTTTGAGCGCGTCGTCCTCGGCGATCAAATTCGTGTAGCTGGTGTTGAGCTTGTGGGCGCGAACGGTGTTGGGAGAGGCAAAAAACAGCAGGGCGAATGCGAATGTGAGCAAAAAGCTAAGGCGAGTCTTCATTTTCCTTTTTTTCTAGCAAAGAGCGGATATAAGCGGCAATCTGCTCGCGTTCCTCCGCCGAGAGATGTCCATAGCCCGGCATGGAAGTACCGGGCATTCCCTTCTGAATCGTCCGGGCGATGGCGGCCTTGCTGTGGCCGTTTTTGTAGGCCGCGGGATCGCGGAAATCGCGCGGGGGCGGCTTGAGCGTTGCCGCGATCTGGCCATCGCCGCGACCGTCCGGGCCGTGGCACACCGCGCACCCATTGCGGGTAAAGAGCGCTTTGCCCTGTGCCACCGCGCCTTTGGCATCGTCGCTTTCACCTGCGCAGCCAGCCGCCAAGGCAGCCAATGCCCAGCGCAGTATCGCGGCCTTAGGTACCGCGGCTTTGCAGTTCAAAGCTGAAGGTCGTCCCCGCCCCTAACTTGCTCTGTACGGACACTTGCTCGCCGTGGACTTCGGCAATGTGGCGCACGATAGACAAGCCCAAGCCCGTGCCACCGAGGTCGCGCGAGCGCCCCTTGTCAACCCGGTAGAAGCGCTCAAAAATCCGGCCCAAATCCTCGGATGGGATGCCAATGCCGGTATCTTCGACGTAAATAGTCAGGCGATCAGTGCCCTCTACGGGCCGCGTGCCAATGAGGACTTTCCCACCGGCGGGCGTGTATTTGACGGCGTTGTCGAGCAAGTTGATTAGGGCCTGTTCGATCAATTTGGGATCGCACATCACTTGGACAGACGGCGGAATGTCGCAGTGAATGGCAATTTGTTTTTGCGCGGCCGCTTGGCTGACCGAACCAACGGACGTATCGACCAAAGGCTTCAGCTCGCAAGGGATCAGCTCGACTTCCAGTTGATCGGACTCCAGCCGCGACAGATCGAGCAAGTCGCCGAGCAAGCGGGTCAAGCGGTCGGCGTGATTCTCGATGATGCCAGTGAAGCGGCGCGCCGTCTCCCGGTCGTCGACCGCACCATCGGATAAAATTTCGGCATAGCCCTTAATGGCTGTCAATGGCGTGCACAGCTCGTGCGACACATTGGCCACAAAGTCGCGGCGTATCCGCTCCAGTTGGCGCAGGCGCGTAATATCGTAGAGCACCGCCACCGCACCAATGCACTCGTTCCCTTCGAAGACGGGCGCGACCTGCATATCCAAATGGCGCTCTCGGGCACCAGTCAGGGCCACTTCCATTTCTCGCCGTCGGCCGTCGGCCAAACACCCGGCCAATGCATCTTGGATGGCCGAGTAGCGCACGACCTCGGCGGTCAACAACCCCTCTAGCGGCGGGTCTAGGCCAAACAGGTTGGCCAGCGCTTTGTTGGCCAGCACCACCCGGCCATCGCGGTCGACGACCAAGATGGCCTCGGTAATGCTTTCGAGGATGATCCCTAAGCGGTTATTTTCGCTCTCTAGCTGACCGACGCGCTGTTGAATGCGCTCGGCGAGTTCCTCGCGCGGACGCGCCCACTACGGATGGAACGCCTCCAGCCGCGCCGGGTCGCCAGGAGTCGCAGTGTCGAGTTGGCTCAACCGCTCTCCCTGCCGGCGAGCCGTGCGACCCCAGAACCAAATTTGGCCGCCAGTCCAAAGTGCGGCCAACGCGAGCGCGAGTGCGATGTGACCACTCCACCAGACGAGCACGACCAAAAGCGCGTTGCTCAGGAACGCGATCCACCCGAGGTGCACCCTATCGTCCCTCTCGGCGAAAGCGATAACCCATGCCGCGCACGGTTTCGACCATCTCGGCTGCTGCCCCGAGCTTTTCGCGCAGGCGGCGGATGTGGGTGTCAACCGTGCGGCGATAACCATCGTACTCGTAGCCCCACACCACCTTGAGCAACTCCTCACGCGACTGCACCCGCCCACGCCGCTGCGCAAGGGTCGTCAAGAGCTTGAATTCTGTCGCCGTCAACTCGATGGGATCGCTGTCGATTTGCACCTGACATCCCACCGGGTCAATGGCCAAGGGGCCGGCTACGAT
>JAPOYQ010000526.1:11937-17168 GCA_026706505.1 Gemmatimonadota bacterium | reverse complement strand
GCCGCCGAGCCGTAGGGCAAGGTGCCTAGACTGAGTTGCTTTTCCCAAGCGCTTTCGCAGATCTAGTAGTGATACCGACAAGACAAGATAAAGAGGGTGTCCGACTCTATGCGGTAAACGAGGCGATGTTCTTGAGTAATCCGACGAGACCAACATCCCTGAAAATCATGTTTCAGAATTTCGGGCTTGCCAAGTCCTGTAAACGGATTCCGCTGGGTATCTCGAATAAGTTCGTTGATTTTCTTGAAGGTGCTTTTGTTAGTCTGATACCAGTAGAGATAATCCTGCCAAGCGTCTGCATGGAAGCTAATGTGTCTCATTCCTCGATTAGGTCTCGGGAAGCAAAATTGCGCTGGCCGTGCTGGAAATCTTTTAGTGCCTTCTGGAGATGGGCCGCGTTTTTTGGTGAAGAGAGAAGGTAATCTGTCTCGTCCACGCTATGTTCCTCTTCTTCTTGTAATTTCTTTACAGCACGGGCAATCAAGCTGCATATATCTTCCCCGGTACTTTGCGAAAGCTGTTCTAGTACAGCCTTCTGCTCAGGGGTAAATTCAAATGGAGAAGTACTCATGGTGACCTCCTTCAATTCTCTACTTCGCTATCAAAAGGCAGACCCAAACCCCTTCAAGAGGTTCGGCGACCATACCCATTCCCTGCTCTCACAACCTAACAAACACGGCCCTTTAAGCAACACCACGCGGTTGGTTTGGCGAACCAATTTCTGAGTACAAGGGGCGGTGCCCGGAATAATGCACAAGCGTTCATCCCCTCACCCCCGAAACCCATCCACCTCCCCCTCGGCCCGATGCCGATAGAGCGGCTTGACCGTCTCCGGCAGGGCTTCGTAGGCGTCCCTCGGCACAATCGCATTGTTGCGCCCGCCAAATTCCACGCTCAACCACCACGGACAATAGCGCGTGATGATCGCCACCCTCGGCTCCGGGCTAGGGTTCGCCGCAGTCGAATGCCAGATCCGGCTGTCCATCACCAGCGCACTGCCTTCCGGGCCGACGACCTGGATCTCCCCGCGAATTGGCTTGAACTGATCGATCAGCTCTTCTAGCTCCTCGGGCGTCTGGTGCATCCGCGGATTGAGCGGATCGCGGTGACTGCGCGGCACCACCCACGTCCCACCCGTCTCCGGACCAAACGGCGATAGCATCCACAGCACCGATAGCTGCATAGTCGCGTCCGGGAAGGGCTGCGCCACCCGGCCAGCGAGATCCCTGTCGGTTAGGTCGTGCGGCCAATCCGAGTGAAAGCCACGCCAGTCCAAATCCTCGCGGTTGGGCACTTGCGTCTTAAACTCGGTCTGCGCAATCCGCACGTGCCCGCCAAAAACTGTCTGCGCCACCCCCAACAAACGCTCGTCGCCCAGATACGGCGCAAACTCCGACAAATACGCGATCAGGCAAATCCCCGGCTCGCCGTTGGGGCCGGTCTGCCGCCCGATGTGCCCGCCCATAGCCTCGTAGTCCTGCTGCGCCTTTGCGTGCGCTTCTTGCACGTGCTCCCGTACCCGGTCTATGGCGTCCTCCGGAATAATCCGCTCCAACACGCACCAACCCTCGCGGCGCAATTGATCCACTTTTTCCTTTATCTCAGCGTCCATAAGACCTCCCATTTCTCGGTTGCCCAAGCAATTGCGTACTGCTATACTAGACCCACTCGCGAACTCACTCCACCCTTTTTCCCGCCCTTCCTATGCACATCACAGACATCGAAGTCCACGCCATCTGTCCGCCGTATTGCGACTTCAACGCCCTAGCGCTGGCCCGCTACCACGGCGCGCGCATCCAACGCCGCGCCATCCTCGTCGTCCACACGGACAACGGCCTAGAGGGCCTCGGCGAAAACATCGGCGACGCGCCCGACGGCGACGCCTTGCGCGCCAAATACATCGGCACCTCGCCCTTTGACTGGATCAACGCCGAGCAGGACCTCGCCATGAACATGGCTTGCTACGACCTAATGGGCAAGCACCTCGGCATTCCCGCGTGGAAACTGATCGGCCCCAAGGTCCGCTCGTGGATTCCGGTCGCCGCTTGGACCGTGGCCCAAGCCCCAGACGCCATGGCCGAAGAAGTGCGCCAAGCGGCCGCTCGCGGCTATCACTGGATCAAGTACCACGTCGATGAAATGCAGGACGTCATCGCTCAAACCGAGGCTATGCAGGAGGCGGCCCCGCCCTATTTCAAGGTGCATTACGACTTCAACGCCAATAGCAACTACTACACCATGCGCACCATTCTCGCCGAACTGGTCAAATTCCGGGTCGCCGGCCGCTTTGAAGACGTAGTCCAAGGCACGGACGAAGATGCCTACCGCATGTTGCGCGAGCAGTGCCCGCTGCCCATCATCGGCCACCACGTCCCGCCCGAAGCCATGACCAAGCGCTACGTCGATGGGACCATGGCCGGGCACGCCCCCATCGGCAGTGCCATCAAACAAGCCGCCATTGCCGAGCGGCTCAACATGCCCCTCATGTACCAACAGACCGGCGGCACCATCAATCAAGCCTTCTTGGCCCACGAAGTCGCGGTTTTCAAAATGGCCACCATCGACCACGTCAATGGCTGCCACCTGTGGCAAGAGGACATCGTCAAAGACCCCATGCCTGTAATCGACGGCAGCGTCGCCGTGCCCCAAGGACCGGGCCTAGGGATCGAACTCGACCGCGCCCAATTGGAAAAATTGGCCAGCGCCGCCCCGGTCGATAGAGGCCGCTTCTTGATCCGCATCCGCTCCGCCGCCGGCCTCACCGCGTATGTGCGCCATGACCCCGACCCGAACGGCTCTACCGACAATCTGCGCTTCCACGACCGCCTGCACCGCCAAGGCATCCCCGGCCGGCCCCCTTCGTACGCCAACCCGCTCACCACCGAATTTTGGGACGCAGAAAAAGACCCCGAGCACTTTGAGGAACTGTGGCAGGCTACGGCCGACGGCCCTTTATGGAAAGAGGAACGTTAGATGAACGAAGACGAAAAGTATTTTTTCGATCTTAGCGGCTACATCGTCGTGCGCAACGTCTTGTCAGCCGAGGACATCGCGCTGGCCAACGAGGCCATTGACCGCCATGCCGATCAGATCCACGAGCGCACGGGAGAACTGTCGCTGTCGGCTGGCTCCAAGGCGCTCGAAGGCGTCACCGGACGCGGCGACCTCGGCGGCGCGCTCTCCTGGCCCGATCCGCATGGCCGCCCTTTCCGCGACATGCTGGTCAATCCCAAGATCGTGCCCTATCTGCACGAGATTCTGGGCACGGGCTTCCGCCTCGACCACAATCTCGGCATCATCACCATGCGCAAGGGAGCCGAGGGCCATCTCCTGCACGGATCGTCCGGCCCCAGCTTTGACCGCCACCAGTACTACATCTTCAAAGACGGCAAAATGCACAACGGCCTGACCGTGGCCGCCTATCAGCTCACAGACGTGCGCGAAGGCGACGGGGGCTTGTGCTTGATCCCTGGCAGCCACAAGGGCAACTATCCCTGCCCAATGGCGCTCCGCCGCAACGAGGCGTATCGCGAATTCATCAAGCCGATTACCTGCAACGCCGGCGACTGCGTCATATTCACCGAAGCCACCACCCACGGCACCCTGCCTTGGACCGCCGACCACGACCGCCGCACTGCCCTCTTCCGCTTCTCACCGGGCAACCTCGCCTACGTCCCCCATAACTGGTCCGAGGACATGCTCGCCCTAATGACCGACGAGCAGCGCAAAGTCCTAGAACCGCCCTATCACGCACGGCTAGAGCGGCCCGTATTGGACGTGTAGCCGCGTTCTATTTGACGAAATAACCACGCCCATCAATCGACCAAAACCTTCAACAAAACCCATAGCTCAGGAAGCCTTCATGTCTAAACGCAAAATCGTCGTCACCGGTGCCGCCGGATACGTCGCCGGCCGCATGTTACCGGCATTACAGGAACGCTACGAAACCGTTCTCTTAGACGTAAAAACAACTAACCGCCAAAGCGAAGAGGTAGGAGGAATCCACATCGCCGATCTAGTGGAAAAGGATCGCGATTCCTACCGCGAACACTTCAGAGATGCCGACGCGGTAGTCCACTGCGGCTTCGTCCGAACCGGGCAGGGCGAACAGCGCTTCTGGAACGAAGCCAATAATATCACCATGGCCCACAATGTGTACCGAGTCTGCCAAGACGAGGGAGTGCGGCGCGCCGTGATCGTCAGCTCCAACCACGCAGCCGACTACTACGAAAATTTGATCTGGTCGGGACGCATGGACTTTGTCACGCCCGATATGCTGCCGCTGTCGGACAATTTCTACGGCTGGGCCAAGGCATCGTATGAACTGCTGGGCTTCATGTTCGCCTGCGGTAAGGAGGGGCCAGTCCTAGAAAATGTGCAATTGCGCATCGGCGGCCCCCGCGAGACCGACATCGACAATTGCGGCAACGATCTACAGCAAATGCACCGTGGCTTAGGAGCCTATCTAAGCGTGCGCGACCAAGTGCAACTAGTAATCAAAAGCATTGAAACCGAAGATATCCGCGACGCCAACGGCGTGCCCTTCCAAATTTTCTACGGCATCAGCGGCAACGCGCACAACTTCTGGAGCTTGGCCAATGCCCGGCGCATAATCGGCTACGCCCCCCAAGACGACAGCCAAGTGCGCTTTGCCGACAAAATCGCAGCGATTACGCGAGCGGCGCAAGAAAGGTAGGATGAGCAAGTTGAACGACGAAATTCGCGTTGATGCAGAAGAACTACTGGAACTAGTCGTCGCCGTTTTTGAGCGATGCGGCATGTCCCAAGCGGACGCCGCTCTACTGGCTGATTCGCTCGTGGACGCGGATCTATGCGGAACTCACTCGCACGGCGTCATACGGGTGCCCGACTACGCGGAGAAGCTGACAGTTAAAGGCGTGAACCCGACCGCCAAGCCCGAAATCGTCCGCGAAGGCCCCTCGTTCGTCATAGTGGACGGACGCAATTCAATGGGCCAGATCGGCACTGCCTTAGCCATGCAGAAGGTGATCGGCAAAGCATCACAGACCGGCATCGCCGCCGGAGCCATTCGCGGCAGCAATCACTGCGGTGCCATGGCGTATTTCACCCGCATGGCGCTGCCGCACGACATGATCGGAATCGCGACCACAAATGCGATCCCAACGATGGCACCTTGGGGAGGTGCCGAGCGGATCTTGGGCATTAATCCGCTTGCGATATCCGTACCGGCAGGAGAGATGTCTCCCATC
>JAPOYQ010000526.1:11624-11927 GCA_026706505.1 Gemmatimonadota bacterium | reverse complement strand
CCCATCGCGTACGACGCCGCGTTTAGCGGATCTTCCCACGGAAAGATTCGGATCTACCAACAGAAAGGGATGCGCATACCCGAGGGGTGGGTCATAGACCGGGAAGGCCAGCCCACGACCGACCCCATGGCGGCGGTCGACGGCCTGCTAGCCCCCATCGGCGGGTTCAAAGGGGCTGGGCTGGCAATGATCATGGGCATCCTTTCGTCTATACTTTCCAGTGCTAGCTACGGGACCGAACTAGGGAGTATCGAAGAGGGGCCGATCCCCGGCGAAGACGGCCACTTCGTCGCCGGCAGCCAC
>JAPOYQ010000526.1:0-11593 GCA_026706505.1 Gemmatimonadota bacterium | reverse complement strand
GCGAAGACGGCCACTTCGTCGCCGCCATCCACATCGCCTCCTTCGAGGACGTCGAACGCTTCAAGTCAAGAGTGGACACCGCCATCCAGCAGATCCACGACTGCCAACTCGCTCCCGGTTTTGACCGAGTGTACGCCCCGGGCGAGCTAGAAGCGATTCGCCGCGTTGAATACCGCGAGAAGGGAATCCCACTCAGCCGCGTAACGCTGACGGACGTGAGGAAAACATCAGAGCGACTCGGTATCGACGTAAATACGTACGAATGGCTTTAGGAAAGTCGAGACACTCTACCCTGCGGCTCAATTCCAACTACCACCAACCAAGTATCTTCCACCAGATCAGCCCAATACCCAACCAAATTACCAAATGATACAGCGACACCAAGAACCCACTAGCAAACCACCTGCGAGGTGACACGTAATCCAGACCAAAGTAGATAATCACCGGCCCCGTCGAGTAGTTAGTCGTACAACCACAGAGATTAGAAAAGTACGCGAATATGGCGACCGTGAGCATCGCCGGTGCTCCCGCGCCTAGCGCCACCGCTAAAAACACCGTGCCCATCGCGGCAATGTGCGCCGATAGCATCGAAAAACTGTACATCGAATAGAAGTAAATCAGCGCCATAACCAAGACAACTGTTATACCGCTGACATCAGTAAACCACACGCCGACAGCCTGGGCAAACCAATCAATAAACCCGTGCTCTTTGAGACTTCTCGCCATAGTCAGCAAACCACCGATCCATATAAGCGTCTCCCATGCCTTGTCGTTCTCCACCATGTCCTGCCATTTTTCAGTGTTAGTGATGAGCAAAACGGAGACGCCGATCCAAGCGACCAATGTCGTATGCATTCCATGAAGCGGCTTGGTCACCCACAATAGAAGCAAGACCGGCAGCACAATCCCCATAATCTTTTCACCCCTGCTCCACCTGCCCATCTCCTCAAGTTCCCTTTGCGCGACCGCCTGCGCTGCACGGGTATCTGTCAGCGTCGGCTTTGCTAGCAAGAAAACAAATACCGGCAACAGAGCTAGTCCGACGAGTCCCGGAACCACCGATCCAAGCGCCCACGTCCCCCAATCAAAGGTAACGCCAAACACCGCTTGGGCAGCCTGCGCCACCATTGGATTGGCCGCCATGCCCGTGAGAAACATCGCCGCGGTAATCAGATTGGCGTGCGAGCCAACCAGCGCAAGATAGGTACCCGCTCGTTCGGGATGCTGCGTCGGATAGGAGTCCAACGCTTCGGCCAAGGAGCGCACAATGGGCGCTAAAATGCCGCCACCGCGCGCGGTATTGGAAGGCACCACTGGCCCCAGCAGCAACTCCGCCCCACAGATCGAGTATCCCAATCCCAACGGCGATTTCGCCAACCGACTGACCAACAAAAGTGCCAACCGCCGACCCAATCCCGTGCGGATAATACCTCCTGCCAGCAGAAAAGCAGCGACGATCAACCAGACCATTGGGTCGCCATAGCCAGACATCGCCTCCTGTATTGTAATCGCGCCAGTCGCCGTCAAGGCAACCAAACCGAAGATCACCATCGCGCCAATCGGATAAGGGCGCAGAATAAAGCTGGTAATCACCGCAATAAAAACCGCAAAGACGTGCCAACCCCTGACCGGCAGGTCTGCGGGAATAGGCATGAACCAGAGGGCTCCGGCCAAAAGCACACAAACCCCAAATCGCCAAAAACTCTGCTGCCTCATCCGTTCCGTCACTGAATGCTCCTTCCCTTGTCAAAACTCTCGCAAAAGAGCGGCTCTTCATAATAGACTTCAACGCGACAAACGTCCAGATAGCCGCGAATCGCTCAGCAGGAGCTAGCGGGCGGATCGCTCCTTTGTCCTTGCCTGATGGCCTTTTTCAATGTATCTATGTATTTATCTTGGCGGAGCAAAAACAAGCCTAACTCATGGCTCCACAATGCAGTTATATTACTGTCGATTACTCGCAAAAAATCGTGTTAAGAGGTTTTGATGAGCACTTCGGTACAAGAATGGACCCCGACTTTGACGGAGAGAGAAACCGTGCTTTTCGACCTGAAAGGGTACATACTTTTTCCGGCTGTTTTGAGCGAGGATGAGCTTGCGCCGATTAAAGCGCAGTGCGAAAAATTGCGCACCGATAAAGCGTCTCTGCCGCCCGATGCGCGTTGCTTGCCCGGCGGCCCAGCGTCGGTATTAATCGACCATCCAGCCGTTATGCGGGTGCTGCATACAATTATTGACGATGAGACTGAGAAGATCCGCTTGGAAGGCGCGTTTTTGAGTTATCGCTTCAAGGGAGACAACCACAGAGGATGGACGCCTCATGCCGGCGGCAAATCCGTGAATCCCAATTACAGCTATCAGTATCACGATGGACGGATTTACTCGGGGATGACGCGCGTGATTTGGGAATTAAATGGCGTGGAAAAAGGCAAAGGAGGAACGGCGTTTATTCCGGGCAGCCACAAGTCCAATTTCAGAAAAAAACTACCTCTGTTCGACGATCCCGACTCGAACGTATGGGATACCTATGGCTGTCCGCCTGGTTCTCTGCTGGTCTTTTCTGAAGCGGTGCGTCATACGTCCTGTGATTGGACGCAGGACGAGCCGCGCATGGCCCTATTTTTTGCTTATAATCACATCAATGTGCGTCACCACAAACCCGGGTTTACAGACGAGATGCTAGATTCACTCTCGCCAGAACACCGTCGATTTTTTAACGAAGTATATCATCCGCAGTTTGACAGCGATCGCTGGAAAAAGCGCCTGAACTAGCATTTGCATTGAGACCTTTCGCGGAGGGCAACATGGCCAATAAGGTGACAATTTTTGGTGCGGGTAGCGTGGTGTTTTCGCTCGGCTTGGTCAAGGATTTGTGTCTGACCAAAGAGCTGAATGGCAGCCACGTTTGTTTCATGGACATCAATGAGGAAGTGCTCGACGTCATTTATGCACTCGGGCAGCGCTATGCCGAGGACTTGGGCGCGGATATGACGTTTGAGAAAACCGCGGATCAGGAAGCCGCATTAAAAGACGCCGATTTCGTAATCAATACAGCAACGGTGACGCATAACGAGTACTTCATGCAGCGTCGGCGCAACATGACGGCTAAACTCGGTTTTTTTTACGACAGAACCGGCATGCCCGAGTATCACAATTTGCAACTGATGTTGAACGTGGCAAAAGACATGGAGAAGCTGTGTCCCGATGCGTGGATTTTGTTGGCGGGCAATCCAGTCTTTGACGGAACGACATTGATGACGCGAGAGACGGGAATTAAAGTGTGCGGCTTGTGTCACGGGCATTACGGCTATACGGGCGTGGCCCGCACATTAGGCATAGACCCCGCTAAGGTTACGTGGCAAGCGCCGGGATTAAATCACAATATCTGGCTAACGGATTTCATCTATGAAAACGAAGACATGTATCCGAAGCTGGATAAATGGATTGCCGAGGAAAGCGAGGCGTATTGGGAGAGAATGACCCGGGAAGGCAAGGCGATCCCCACGCAGATGTCGCGCGCAGCGATCCATCAATACAAGCTGTACGGCCTGATGCCCATTGGCGATACGCCTCGGCGGGGCGGCTGGTGGTATCACACGGATTTGGCGACGCGAAAATACTGGTACGACCCCAATGGCGGCAAAGACACGCCGGCCGGACGCGACGCAGTTTTAGCTGGCAAGGCCAAAAAATACGAGCAGATGAAGGCAGCGGCCTACGACGAGAAAATCCGGCCGATTGATCTGTTCGGCGATCAGCTGACGGCCGAGCAGCACATTCCCATCATGAATGGGCTGGTCAACAACGTCGAAGGTCAGTTTCAGGTGAATGTGCCCAACTGCGGTGCGCTGCCGGGCATTCCCGACGACGTGGCAGTGGAAGTCCCTGCGATTGTCAATAAGAAGGGCATTCAGCCTTTGCGCGTGCCGCCATTGCCCAAGAAGATCATGCTGGAATGCATCTATCCCGATTGGCTTGAGATGGAGCGCACCCTCGAAGCGGTTTTGTCGGGCGATAAATCAATGATGCTATTCGGCGTGCTCGAAAGCAAAGAGACGAAATCGTACGAGCACGGCCTGGAGACGCTGGACGCGCTGTTTAATATTGAACCCAATGAACCGATGAAGTACGTGGAAGATATCAACGCACATTTTTCTTGGCCGAAGAACTGGTCGTAGAAAGGAACCATCCTCAAAGCAAAGGCTGAATAGCGATGGAAGACACAGGTAGCACAGTGGCGGTGACCGGTGCTGCAGACTTTCTCGGTAGCCATATATGCCGCGCCTTGTTGCAGTGTGGATATGTAGTGCGCGCTGTTACCCGCGAGGGTAGCGATCGCAAACTTCCCGATGACCTAAGCGAGCAGGTCGAATTGCAGCCTGCCGATGTCCGCGATCCTGAGTCGTTAAATCAGGCGTTCCAAAATGTTCACGCCGTCATACACAATGCCGCGATTGTGACGATTGACGAAGATCCCGCAGGTCTGGCCGATGAAGTCAACCTGACGGGCACCCGCAATGTGATTCAAGCATGTATTGGCAACGGCGTCCACAGATTGGTATACATCGGTTCCATACACGCATTCAGCCCGATACGCGGAATGACGCTAAGTGTCAGTTCAAAACTGGGCCAAAATTCCAAAATCCCCTACGTGGCCACCAAAGCCGAAGCGCATATAAGCGTAATCGACGCGGCGAGTAGCAACGGGCTCAATGCATCTATCGTCTGTCCTTCAGACCTCATAGGTCCCGGCGACAGTAAACCGACTCCCGTCGGCAGCATGTTGCTCGCCATGGCGCGCAAGCAACTCCCATGTCTCATCAACGGAGGATTCTGGTGGAGCGACGTGCGAGACGTGGCGAATGCCATAGCCAACGCGGTAGAGGCGAATGGATACGGGGGCGAAGTTTATTTTACTGCGGGGCAATACGCAAAGACCAGCCAACTGGCGCGTCTGTGTTCCCAAGTTCTGGGGCGCAAAGTAAAGCGTCCCGTCGTGCCCTATTTTATGGCTCGGACAGCCTTGCCCCTGATTAAATCACGTGCTGCGAAGCGCAGCCTATCGTCTCTTTACTCCCGCAATTCGCTCAAACTCTTGCACGACTGTCCGGCGTCCGTTGATGAATCCTTAGCGAGAAGTCAATTGGGATACAAGCCTCGGCCACTTGAAGAGTCGATTCGCGACGCCCTCAATTGGTTCACAGAGCAGGGCATGCGTTTTTGATCGGGAATTTTCCACACCGTATGTTTCATGATCTCGCTCGTCGCTCAATGATAGGTAAAACCACATGCGACGGATGTTCGGGGTCGTGATAAATCGCCTGCTCTGCAATCTCAAACCGCCGCTCAACGCCCAAGTCGCCGCCCGTATTCGGATTCACGTCAAAGCGCGGCCAGTTGCTACTGGAAATGTCTAAGCGAATCCGATGTCCCTTCTTGAAGACATTGGACGTTGGATACAGTTGAAAGACAAACTCGTAGATTTCCCCCGGTTCCAATAATTCTGGAGCATCCCAACTGTTCCGATAGCGGGCGCGGATGATGGAATCTGTCAGGTTGATCGCAAGCCCATCGGGATAGTCATCGCTCAATGGACAAACGTCGATCAGTTTGGCTGTAAAGTCCGTATCGCCGGCCGATGACGAGGCGTGCAGTTTAACCGTAATGGGCCCCGTGACTTCCACATCTCCTTCTAACGGATCGGTCTGAAAGGTCAGCACATCGCTGCGAGCATTGAGGGGTAGGGTATCTTTACAGCCAAAGAACCTAGCGTCCCCGTGCTGGTCAAACGCGCCAGCACCCATGATGGGGTCCGCAGCGGAGATGCCACCGCCAATGGTTGGAACGGGGTCGCGCGGATCAAAGCTAAAGCGGCTTGGCAAGTGGTCAGTCGTTGGCAGCGCAGTGGATAGCTCGCCGTCGGCGTGCAGATAGTACGGCGTGAACTGGGTATCGGGCAGGGGAAAGTCCTGCTCGTCGCGCCAATAGCCGCCGTGGTGGAGGCGTCCCTGATAGTTAGCTGTTCCTTCGCCCGTGCCCATTGCGAAAATTTTGACCGGCGACCAGTCGGCAACTTCTGTGTGCAGCCCTTTGAGGAAGTGGTCGAACCACGCCAGCCGCAGGTCGTTGTAATTGATGAAGGAGTGATTGCCGAAATCGACATCGCCGGCATTCGACACGCTCCAGCCGCCGTGCGTCCACGGCCCCATCAACAACACCTGCCGCGACTTTTTCATTTTGCTCAGCGCAGTAAAATTCTCACAGGTCGCCCGCGCATACGAGTCATACCATCCACCTAGGTAAAGCGTCGGCACGTCGGCGTGCTCTTCGTAATACTGGGAGATCGCATACCCGCGTTGCTTCCAGTAATCGTCGTATTCTCCGTGCGTAAACAGATCGAGCACCCATTGCTCGTAATTCGGCAGCATCCGCAGCGGCGAGGTGCCTTTCTTCAGCGGAGCGCGCAACACCCATTCGTCCACATTGGCAAACGCCTTGTCAACTGCGGCTTTGAGGTTGACATCGGCCAGCGCTTCCTTGCTGGTAGTAGCCATGCGGAAAGCATAGATCATGAACCGTTGTTCGAGCGCGCCGTTTTGCCGCATCGAACAGTGGTAGTAATTCGACGCGCCAACAGCGACGATCATCGTCGTCAGGTGCGGCGGATTGAGCGTTGCCAGCGCCGACTGGTCACTGCCGCAATACGACCCACCCATCGTGCCAACCTTCCCATCGCTCCACTCTTGCGCGGCGAGCCATTCCACCGTGTCGTAGCCATCGGGGGCTTCCTTGGCAAACGGATACCACTCGCCCTCGCTGGCAAAACGACCGCGCACATCCTGAATCGCGCAGACGTAACCGCGCCGAGCGTAGTACGCACCGTTCGTCACATTGCCCGCAGCCGCCTTGTCGTAGGGGGTGCGTTCCAAAATTACCGGGAATTTTCCCGCTGCCGGTTGACCTCTCAGCGCAGGCAAGTAAATGTCAGTGGCCAAGCATACGCCATCCCGCATCGGAATCATCACGTTGGATTGGCAAAGCGCATCGTACTGCTGATGGGAACCTCGATATGATTCGGTCATGAATTTTCCTTTTAAAGCACTTTGGGCTTCAGACGACTGCTCAATCCGGCAGCGGATCTTCCCCCACATAGGGCTGGTCGTCCACTTTTTCCTGTAGGCGGCGCAATTCCCCGCGCAATTGGCGCACTACATCGGCGTAGGCCGGGTCGTGGTACACGTTGACCAGCTCGCACGGGTCTTTTTCCAGATCGAACAATTCCCATTCCGGCTCTTTGCTCTCGTCTATGGCACCAGGCTGGCCTAAGGCGTCGGCATAGTAGTAGATGAGCTTGTAGCGCAAAGAGCGGACTCCGTAGTGGGCGTACACGTGGTGGTGCGTCAAGTGCATCCAGTAGCGGTAGTACATCGTCGTCTGCCAGTCATCTGGGGTCCGTCCTTCCAGCACGGGGCGCATGGAGCGTCCCTGGAAGGAATCGGGAATGTCGACACCAGCGTAGTCGAGGAACGTGGGGGCAAAGTCGACGTTGAGAATCATGTCGGCGCTGACGCTGCCGGCGGCAATGGCGCGGGGATAGCGGATGAGGAAGGGCATGCGCAGCGATTCCTCGTACATGAAGCGCTTGTCGTACCAGCCGTGGTCGCCGAGGAAAAAGCCCTGATCCGAGGTATAGACGACAATGGTGTCGTCGGCAATGCCCTCCGCGTCGAGATAGTCGAGCACGCGGCCGACGTTGTCATCAACCGAGGCGACGCAGCGCAGATAGTCCTTTATGTAGCGCTGGTACTTCCACCTTTTCTCCTCTTCCGGCGTCAGCCCTTCGGGTACGGGCTGCTTGAGATCCGTGGCATTGAGGTCGCGGTCAACTCGCATTTTGGCAGCCCCGGCTGCTGCCGCCCGATTCTGGTAGTCGTCGTCAAAGGTCTCCGGCTCGGGGATATCCTCGTCTTCGTACAAATGGGCGTGTTTCTCGTCCGGCTCCCAAGGGCGATGCGGGGCCTTGTGGTGGTACATCAGGCAAAAGGGCCGCTCCTCGTCGCGCGCCCGGAGCCAGTCGAGTGACAGGTCGGTAATAATATCGGTGGTGTAGCCCTGGTATTGGACCTTGTCGCCGTTGCACACCATCTCCGGGTCGAAGTAGGGGCCTTGGCCTTGAAGAATGTTGTAGTAGTCAAAGCCGGTAGGCCAGTGGGCCGGGCCCTGGCCTAGGTGCCACTTGCCGACGATGGCGGTCTGGTAGCCGACGCCCTGCAAGAGCTTGGCGAAGTTGAGCTGGCGGTTGTCGTGGCGCGAGTCCAAGGTGGTCATGCCGTTGACGTGATTGTACGTGCCGGTGAGGATAGTGGCGCGGGAGGGGCCGCAAATCGAATTGGTGCAAAAGCAGTTGTCAAAGCGCATGCCGCCCTGGGCAATGCGGTCGAAGTTGGGCGTTTTATTGATGCGGCTGCCGTAGCAACTCATGGCGTGAGCTGCGTGGTCGTCGGTCATAATGAAGAGGATGTTGGGACGAGACATGGAACTCCTTGCGAAAAGATTAGTAGATGACAGCGACTGGGCGCACAGCCACATCCTCGCCGGCAGCGGCACCGAGATCAATGTGGCAGAGGTAAAGTCCCGGAGGCACCAACACCCCCTCGGCATCGCGCCCAGACCACGTATAGGAGACGACGTCCTCGCCGATAGCGGCCAACTCGGTCACCTCGCGGCCCGCCAAGTCAAATACCCGCACCCGTGGCGTCGCCGTCTCCACCTTGAAGACCACGAAGCGGATATGTACTTGGTCGTTGACCCCATCGCCGTTGGGCGTAAAGGTCGCCGGAGCCAGTTCTAGATCGCCGATGAGTCGGTCGCTGCCGGTCAGGTCCGGCAAAAGCACCACGTTGGCGCGCCGCGCAACGGCCTCCACGGACTGCCACAGGCCCGGCCGGTCTCCATGACCAAGCTCCGCGCTGAAGACCGTAGCATTGCGCCACAGACGCGCAGTGAAATGAACCTCTAGCGAATCGCCGCCAACGCGCTGGCCCAAGTTCACGAATAAGGAGTCGCCTCGCTGCGCAACCTCCTCTAGAGCGATAGTCTCGCCGGCAAGGGTTACTTCCACCACTCCAGTCTCCAGCCAGCCGCCGGGAGCGACGAGCCGCAGCCGGTCGAAGCCGCTGTCGTCCTCAGCAGCCGTCGGCCACAGCATATAGGTAAAGCGCGTGTCCTCGTTGGGCTGGGCCTCGCGCGGCCAAATCTCCCCCTTGGCCTCGGTCACCAAGGCGTCCTCAAATTCAATCGCTAGCGAGCGCAACACGGGCGCGACTCGCGGATCCTCGGTCGAGAGCAGGGCCTCTAGCTGGATGAAGCGGCGCGGGCTATCCGACTGGAAGGCTTCGCCCGAAAGCTGATAGACATTGCTCCACGCGCCCCAATCATCGCCTACGACCAGCGCGGTATCCACTTGGCCGCGCAGCACCTTGGGTGAACTGAGCCATTTCTCTTCGGTGACCACTTCGCCGATCTTGTTGTGATGCGTGTACTCCTCGCTGAGCTTCACGCCCGAGCGGGAGCGCAATTGCATCCGCGTTCCCACTGGCAAATCCGCATCCCACGACAGGCGCTTAATGGCCTTGGCACGGCCATCGCCGACGATCTCGCCCAAATCGATAAAGCCCGAGCGCAGCACCACTTGCGCCGGATAGCCCGGCGAAAACAGCATCAGTTCCGCCGCGCGCGCGTGCCACTCATGCGAAGTCAGGAAGCCGTGCCAGAACAGGTAGCGCACTTTGCGCGGCTTGAACAGGTAGCGATACTGCCGCTCTGGACCGGCAAAGGGATTTTGCTCGTTGCCGTGACCCACCAAGCGATCGTAGTCCACCTCGCCCGAGGTCGTGCGCCGACCATCCGAGACCAAGAAGGCAAATCCCGTGCCTCCGTTGCGCACCGAAGAACCGGACGCTCCCTCGCCCTGGTTGTTGAAGTAGAGGAATATCTCGTCAATCCAGAACTGGGCCCCTAGATCCAGTTCCCACCACAGCCCTTCGTTGCGCCAACCGGAGATGGCTCGATAGGTAGTGAACTTGTTGGCGTAGGTGTTCATGTCGCCGTCAACCAAGCCCTCTACGTCGCGGACGACTAGGCCAGTTTTGAAGGTACCTCCGCGCTCAAGGACACCGAGGCTGAAATTGTCACCGACAGCACTCACCTCGACCTCGGCGAGAGCCGCGTCTGCGCTCTGCTCATCAGCGCCGATGCGAATGTATTGGATGACCCGGAAACGCGCCGCGTCCTCAAACACCACATCTAGGCCGGGGTCTAGGACCCGCGTGATATCGTTGCGCCCGCTCAGCCCGATGCGGATCTCGGTCTCTTCGTTGGGCAAGGTCGTCTGATACACCGATTCAAAGCGGAAAACATCCTTGCGGGGATCAATCGTCGCTCCAGTGGCCACATAAACCGTAAACTGCCGCAAGGGACGCGCGCCCTCTTGGTCGGGAAAGCGCAAACGCAACTCTTGGGCCAACACCGCCCGCCCGAGATCAATCTCGACTTCCCACTTGGCCAGCGGATCGGCCGGGTCGGGCTGCCAGAAGGTGTCATAATCGCCGTCGATGATATTGGAGGCGTCACCTAGGTTGGACCCAGCCCGAAAGATGCCGCCCTGCACGGCTTTTTGCTCCATCGTATCGTGGAAAAAGTCGCCCGCATTGCGCACGGGGTCGATGTCCTTGCGGAACTTGATCAGCTCTAGATGCCCGGACGGGCCGAGCTGCACTAGGCCCTGCGGCAGTTGCCAAGTCTGCCACTTCTCGGCGCTGTCAAAGGTAAACACCTCGGCTGCGAGGGGGCGGGCTAACAGGCTAAGGCTCGCACACAAGAAAAATATCTTCATGCGTTGCTTCCTTAATAGGCCAAGCCGACGGGCAGGAGCACGCGCCCGCGCTGGGCCTCGGTCACCAGCGCCAGCTCCAATAAGTACAAGCCCGGCGGCAAGAGCGCGCCCTGCTCGTCGCGGCCATCCCAAAAGGCCCGCTGCGGACCAGTGCCCTGTGCGCCGATTTCTACGTGAGCGCGGCGGTTACCTGTCAAGTCGTACACATCGAGTACCACCGGCACGGGCTCGGGTAGTAGGAAGAGCGCGTACTCCATAGCTAAGCGGTCGTTGACCCCATCGCCGTTGGGCGTGATGACCCCGCTCGACAAGCGCACGCGCCGGACGATCTCCGAGGCCACGTCTGCAGCCCCGATCACCCGCAGGCTATTGGTGGAGACAGCGGCACTGGCATCGCCCGGCTCAATCGGCTGCGGCAGGCGGTTCTCGTCCTCGGTCAACACCTCGCCGGTAAAGGTCGTCGCGCGCGTAAAGACTTCCGCGGCAAAGACCACCCGCAGCGGATCGTTGGACTCGGCAGTCACTTTGCGCGGCAGGAGCACCTCTAAGCTCGCGTCGCCTTCTACCACGGCCAGCGGATCGACAACTGCGAGCGGATCGCCCATTTCCAAGCGCGCAAACTCAGGTGCAATGCCCGTTTGGATCCGCACCCGGTCAAAGCCCCCCTCGGCGGCGCTGGCAAACGAGGCGCGCACGTCG
>JAPOYQ010000478.1 GCA_026706505.1 Gemmatimonadota bacterium | reverse complement strand
GCGGCGTTTGGTTGACCTTGCGCTGACCATGACGCTCATTACGGGGCACGAACTCGCGGTCTGGCGGTGCAAAATTGTACCGCCAGACGCACACAGCCTATTTACCACAAAGGAGCGATCCATGAGCTATCTAAATCCCCGCGCCATCGCCATTGACACGCCAATGCCACCGCCCGCTTGGGCGCTGCTGGAATGGGAACTGATTCGGGCACAAACTAGAGGATGCACAGAATTTTTCGACAAATACTTCGACGAGCGGGGGTATTTAGAATGCATCCCGCGCTGGGGCGGCAACGATGGGCCGGACGACGCCATCGAGAATTTGGTCCACTGGCCCGTGCTCTACGTGCTGGGCGGCGGGGCCCATCTGTACGATATGTGCCAGTTGGCATGGGAGGGGCATCTCAAGCAATACACCGAGGCCAAAACCACGGAGGTGCCCTTTACTCGGGACGGGATGTACTATCGCGAATTCCCAGTGATGTTCGACTGGGTACACAACGGGGAAGGGCTGACGACATTCAACCTGCACGGGCTGATGAATCCACGCGAGCAAGCCTTTGAGCAGCGGGTGCGGCGCTACGCAGGATTTTACATGGGCGACGACCCGCAGGCACCCAACTACGATCCCGAACACAAAATCATCAAGAGCCTGTTCAACGGCAGCCGCGGACCGCTGCTGCGCAAGGCCACGGCGCTCGACTGGGCCGGCGATCCGCTCGACGAGGTGCAGGAGCGCTTTATTCCCCTGCACGGAGAGCGCAACTTCGAGGAGATGCTGGCCCACTTCAAAGACTACACCGACGTCGTCGGCGACCATCCGCAGAACATGGTGGCAACGGCCTTGGGGCTAAACGCGTACGCGCTGACGGGCGAGGACCAATATAAGGACTGGGTACTCGAATACGTCGAAGCTTGGCGGCAGCGCACGCTCGCCAACGACGGGATCATCCCCACTAATATCGGACTCGATGGGACCATCGGCGGCGAGTGCGACGGCAAGTGGTACGGCGGGTGTTACGGCTGGGCCTTTACCGTCGAAGTACCCCAGACCGGGGCGATGGCCAGCCGCAACACACACGGACTGGGGATTTCGGGCTTTGGCAACGCGCTGTTGCTGTCGGGCGAGCAGCAATTCGTCGATGTGTGGCGGCAGATGATCGACAAAATCAACGCCAACGGGAAAGAAATCGACGGGCAGATGATGTACCCGCATATGTACGGAGACGACGGCTGGTACGAGTTCCAGCCGGCAAAGTACGCGCACGGAGCACAAGAGGTGTACTACTGGTCGATGGACCGGACCGATCTGAGCCGGCTAAACGTGGACAGCGGCTGGTTCGGCTTCTTGGAGGGACGCGCCTCCACCTACCCCGAAGCGGCGCTACAGGCCGACTTTGCCCGCCTCCGCGAGCAGATGGAGAAGGTACGCCGCGACCCAACGACGCCGGACACTCGGCTGTCGGACAATCCCAACCCATTCAATCCGGCCATCCCGAGCGGGCTGACCCAACTCATGATGGGCGGGCTGACACCGCGCCACGGCTCGCCGCTGCACTGCCGAGTGCGCTACTTCGATCCGCAGGCCGGGCGGGCGGGAATGCCCGAGGGCGTAGGGGCGCTAGTGGAACGGCTCGGTGCCGACTCCATGACGCTGACGCTGGTAAACACAGACCCAGTGGCCGGGCGCGAAGTAATCGTACAGGGCGGAGCCTACGCCGAGCACCAGTTTACGAGCGTGCGCGTGGGCGGGAAGGAAACCGCGATAGACGACTCGTCCTTTGCAGTGGAGCTAGCGCCGGGAGCTGGGGAGACGTTGGAGATCGGGATGCAGCGGTATGCCAATGGACCGATGTTTGCGTTCCCATGGGACCGGTAGTACTTGCAATCTGGCCTTGCTTTCGTCTATGTTCCTTAAATATGAAGCAAGGAGACATAGATGGCACACATTCATACTGCGAAAATAGAGGATCCGGACTTCGCCGAAACCTATACGGCCTGCATCCAACAAAACGGCGATGGTTGGATAGGATGGATACGGGATGTTCCAGAGGTAAAGTGCGAAGAAACAACGAGAGAGGACCTGCTGAAAACTCTTGAACACGAGCTCCACAAAACCTTGATCGCCGAGTGGGAAGCATGGAGTACGCAGTTTGAGCAAGACGTAAAGGCGGGCAAGCTCAATTCGCTGCGCGATAAAGCCCTTGATGATTTGCGGGCAGGCAGGTGTAGCGATTTATAAAGCGAGCCATACATTTTGGGCCTGCTATCGAAAACTTCCACGAAACATTCAACAACTCGCCGACAAGAAATTTGAACTACTAAAGCAAAATCCACGACACCCATTCCTGCGTTTAAAAAAGACCGGCTCGCATTGGGCTGCCCGCATCAACAGAGACTATCGAGCATTGGCAATCGAAGATGGGGACATGTTAATCTGGGTGTGGATTGGCAAACACGACGAATACACAAGACGACTCGGCTGAGACTGTTCCCTCGCATCATGCCTTATGTACTGCCCTTTTTGTTCTTATTCACGATTTCGGCTAGCCACGTTGCCTCGCTCTCGCAAGAGGAAAGCCATCAAAAAATGGTGGCCCTTTTGGCGGAGGTTCGCGCGCAAAATCTCGACGAGAATCCCTATCAGGGTGAAGGTCAGCTACGACAGTTAGAAGATCAGTTGCAGGCACTGCCCGATGTAGCTCCCGTCCAAGACCGAATTCGTCTCTATTTTCGCCTGGGGATCGCCGAACTTTTCTTGGGGCGGGAACGCCGCGCCCTAGACCATCTCACCGCGGCCGAAGAGATGCTCGCAGGGCAACACTCGGTCCCTGCTCAGGTCGTCAATGAGATACACTTTCGCTTAGGGCTGGCGTGGCTGCGCTTAGGGGAAACCCAAAACTGCGTCCTCAACCCCAGCGCCGACCACTGCATCCTGCCCATTCGCCCCGGCGGTTTCCACACCCTCCCCGAAGGGTCGCGCCAAGCCATTCCCTATTTCCAAGCCGTGCTCGATAATACCGCCGCAGAGGAACGCCTACGCCTAAGTGCCCGCTGGCTGCTCAACATCGCCTATATGACCTTGGGGCAGTATCCCGAGGGGGTGCCGCCCGCTCACCGGATTCCTCCCGAAGCCTTTGAATCTCAAGCAGCGTTTCCGCACTGGGTCAATGTGGCTCCTGCGCTCGGACTGGACACCTTCAGCCTCTCTGGTGGGGCCGTGGCCGATGACTTCGATGGCGACGGGTATCTCGATTTCTTCGTCTCGACATCGGACTTGGCCGGACAACTGCGCTTTTTCCGCAATGGGGGGGATGGCACCTTTGCAGACCGCACCGAGGAGGCCAACCTCAACGGGCTGTTGGGCGGACTCAACTTGGTGCAAGCCGACTACGACAACGACGGCCACCTCGATCTGCTCGTCCTGCGCGGGGCTTGGTTCGGCGAGCATGGCCAGCACCCCAATTCGCTCCTGCGGAATGCAGGCGATGGCACCTTCTTCGACGCGACCTTTGCCGCCGGCTTAGGACAAGACCACTACCCAACCCAAACCGCCGCTTGGGGCGACTACGACCTCGACGGCGATCTCGACCTCTACATCGGCAATGAAACCACTGACACTTTTGTAGCCCCCGGCCAACTCTTTCAAAATCAAGGCGACGGCACCTTCGCCGATGTGGCTCCCGCCGCCGGCGTTGACCAATACGCCCACGCCAAAGCCGTCGTCTGGGGCGACTACGACGGGGACCGCTGGCCCGATCTATACGTGTCCAACCTCGGGCAGCCCAACCGGCTCTACCGCAATCAAGGCGACGGCACCTTCGCCGATGTGGCTCCCACCCTCGGCGTCGTTTCCCCCCGGGCTAGCTTCCCAGCCTGGTTTTGGGACTTCGACAACGACGGCCACCTCGACCTATTCGTCGCTGCATATTCGGCCACCATCGCCGACATCGCCGCCGCGCATTTGGGTCACTCAGTGTCCGTGGAGCAGGCGCGGCTGTATCGCGGCGATGGCCAAAGCGGCTTTGTGGACGTATCCCAAGACCGCCATCTCACTCAGCCGACCAAACCTATGGGGGCCAATTTTGGCGATTTAGACCACGATGGTTTTTTGGATTTCTACTTGGGCACCGGCGACACCGATTACGCCGAGCTGATGCCCAATGTGCTGTATTGGAACCAAGCGGGTCAGCGCTTTGTCGATGTGACTTTTGCCAGCGGGTTGGGACATTTACAGAAGGGACATGGGGTCGTATTTGCCGATGTGGATCACGATGGCGATGTGGATATATGCGAGCAGATGGGCGGAGCCTATCGCGGCGACGGTTTCGCCGATGTGTTATACGAAAATCCAGGATTTGGTCACGGCTGGCTAGCGATTGAGGTGGTGGGAGTGGAGTCGAATCGGTCGGGGATCGGGACGCAGCTACGAGTCGATGTGGTGGAGGGAGGCCAAAGGCGGTCGCTGTACCGGTGGGTCGGCAGCGGCGGCAGTTTTGGCGGCAATCCGCTGCGTCAGTACGTGGGATTGGGTTCAGCGGAGCGGGTGGCGCAGCTAGTGGTTTTTTGGCCGAAAAGTAGCCGAGAGCAAGTGTTCGCTGAAGTGCCAGTAAACGCGATCATCCGGGTCACCGAAGGACGGGAACAACTGGAGATTTTAGCGCTGCCCTCTTTTAAGTTCGCTGTCGAACATCCCAAACGGGCCGAGCACCATTTACACGAATAAAGGGAAGACCCAACTGATCTAAGGCGTGCGCTCGACCTGCACCGCAATGATGTCTAGGTCGTGGTATTTCTGGTGTCGCACCGCAGAGGCGTAGTGCCGCAACAGACGAAACGAAATCTCGTGTTCGTCTATTATCTCGGGCTGTTCGCTCAGATACGCCAGCCGATCTTCGAGATTTTCTCCCGCAGCAGTCGCCAAAAACTCCAGTTCCACCGCCCCCTCGGCGGGCCGTGCGGAGAGGATCAACTGCCGTCCGTTGGCCGCATCGTCCTCAGCTTGTTGCGCCAGAATCGCCAAAGTCTCTTCTCCGGCAGCGCACAGCCGCTCGGTCGCCGGATCGTCCCAGCCGATTTTCGCGGCAAAGGCGCGGAGGAACTCGTCGATCTTGGGCAGCGAGGCGACGGCTAACTCGACCTCTAGGCGTCGGCGGCGCGGACCCGTCAACTCCATAAACGCGGTCAGCAGAATCGCGGCAATACCCCCAGCGGTCATGCCGTTGCCGAGCAAGGTGCCCCACGTCTTGCCCAGTAAATCGGCGAAGATTACCTGATTTTGAAAGCCCACCCCAATCCAAAACGACAGCCCCACCACCACGGCCTTGCGGCTATTGAGGCCGCTCTCAACGACCAGCTTCATACCCTGCACGAAAAGTATGCCTATTAGCAGGGTTACATAGGCCGCGCCCACGGGATTGGGAATCGCAATCAGGAGGGCTGTCACCTTGGGCGATAAGGCCAGCACCGCAAAGATGGCCCCGACATATACCCCAACGCGGCGCGCGGCAACCCCGGTGAGTTCGGCCAGCGATATGCTGGTTGAGTAGGTCGTGTTGGGGGGTGCCCCGAGCAATCCGGACAACAGGTTGCCCGTCCCATCGGCGTTGAGAGCACCCTGGACCAAGCGAAAATCAGTTGCCCGCGGCCGGCGCCGCGAGACCCGTTGAATGGCAATGCCGTCGCCAATGGTCTCAATCGCGCCTACCAAGGTTACGACCACAAACGCCGGCAGCAGCGCCCAGAATTCTGCACTGAACGTCAGGTCCAATCCCGGCCACGCGCCATCGGGAAAACCGATCCAAGGCGCGTCGATTACGGGCTGAATGTTGAACAGTCCAAAGGGCGCAGCCGCAGCGCAACCCACCGCAATACTGATGAGCGGTGCCCACAGTCGCCAAGCCCCGGGGGCGCACAGCGCCAACACCACGAGAGTAGCGAGCGTCGCGCCGGCCGCAGTCGGAGCAGCAGCCGACGACATACCCTCGGGCACATCCGTCAGCAGGCCGAAAACGATCGGCATGACCGTGACGGCGATCAGCATGATCACCGTGCCGGAGACGACCGGTGTGAGGATCCGGCGCAATAGCGAAAGACGCGCAGCTAGGGCAAACTGAAACAGCGACGAGACGACGATCAGACTCGCCATCAGGGCCGGTCCGCCCTTCACTAGTGCCGCGATACAGACCGCGATGAAGGCACCGGAGGTCCCCATGACGAGCACGTGCCCGGCCCCGATCCGCCCGACCCGCACCGCTTGCAGAATCGTGCTCACTCCACTGATCAGCAGCGCCGCGAAGGCGATCCAAGTCAGATAACTCTCCGGCTGGTTGGCCACCCGGCCGATAATGATCGCGCTGAGCACCACCGGCGCGATAATGACCACCGCGGCCTGAAAGCCAACCCCAGCGGCGATGGAGTGGGGAGGTCGATCGTCCGGCTCGTAGCGGATGTATTCATTTACTTGCGCCATTGCCTAATTCACCCTTTCAATCAAGTTGCACTGCAAATCCGTCTGGAGAAAGATGCGACGAACTCAACCGATGCACCACCTCATACTCGCGCCAAAAATCTCCGGTCACTTTCACAAACGCCATACCACCAACAACTGGGCCGTACTCTCATCTTCGTCCGTTCCGAGCTTGTTGAGCCAGTATTGGTACTCAATGCCAACCATGAGCTGATTGGGTGCCCCGACCACTTTGCCCAGATCCCAGGTGAACTGTGGCTGCGCGAGAATGGAATCCTTGACATCTGCACCGAATTCATTGGTGCGGCCACCCAAGTACTCGGCATGGCCGACAATGGCCAAGGACAGACTGCCAATATTGATGGGCAAGGCCCAATTGACGTCGAGTATGAAGCTATTGTCCTCTTTGGGGGCACCGCCACCATCGACGCCAATGTTGTCGTCGATATAGGCCGTCAGGTCCGTATTCAGAAACAGGAATCCCGGCAGGTCCCAAGAGGCCCGCAGACCGGGCAGGTACTTCACGACGTTGGCATCGCCGCCGACATTGACCCCGGCAATTAGGGCAAAATCCCTGATGGGGCCGACGCGCAATTCCTTGTTGGTCAGTTTGCCGAGACTCAGGGTTGGATACCACTCGCCGTAGAAATCCCGGTCGTTGAAACCGTCGCGCTCGTCGTCATCGAGGTAGTCGATGAAGAAAAAGCTGTCGCCCAATTTCCATCCCGCAGCCTGTTGCACGGTAAAGACAAAGGTCTGTTGTGTAGCTGCCGAGAATGGATTCTTGTGTTTGCCGTATTGCAGGTGGAACTCGGTTTGCGAGAACGCTACCGCCTGAGTAGCTAGCAGCGCGACCAAGAAAATACCGGCGAATGCTGTTCTCATTGCTATCCTCATTTCTTTTTAGGTCTCTAAGACGAGTCTAATGTACGTCCTTGACTCAGACCGCAACATCACTCAAGTCAGAGGATACGGGGCGAAGAACCGGAAAATTGTGAATGAATCATTGGGCCTGCTCTACTGGGAATCTGCCAGTCGTGCTAACGCCTCTTGAGCGGATTGAGTTAGGCGGGGATCGCCCCGCCACTGCGCGAGGAAATGCTTGTACGCACGGATGGCTTGGCGGGGTTGTGCCGCCTCTTGGTAGAGAACGCCAAGTGCATAATGCGCTCTGGCGTAGGTAGAATCCGCACGCAGAGCGGCTTGGTACTGGCGCTCGGCCTTGGCATGGGCCTTCTGTTGGGCATAGAGGTGGCCCAAGTTGTAATGGGCTTCGGCAAAGTCGGGCGCTACCTCAAGCGCCTTTTGGTAGGCCGTCGCCGCCTGTTGAAGATCGTTCTTTGCTAGGTAAACATTGCCCAGATTGTTATAGGCTTGTGCATGGGTAGGCTCTAGAGCCAACGTGCGCTCTAAGGCGGCCTCGGCCTCCTCGATACGGCCCTGTGCGTGGTAGAGATGACCGAGCGCAAAGTAAATTTTATAAAGGGCCGAGTCCGGGGGACTGTGCGCTAGGGCCTCTTCGCACACCCGCAGTGCCCTAGCGAGCTTGCCGTGCTGGGCGTAGAGGCCACTTAGCTGGAGGCGCGCCTCCAAATGGGTGGGTGCAACAGAGAGCAGCGAACGATACTGGGCTTCGGCCTTTTCCCACTGCCGGAGCGCTAAGTAAGCACGCGCTAGACGCAAGCGGACTGCGACGTTGGCCGGAGTAGCGTCGAGGGTCTGCTGTAGCTGATTGATGTGGTCGTGGAGACGCCCGAGGCGTTCAAATCGGTTTTGCAGGCGCTCGGCCTCGGTCGTTTGGCCAAGAGCGAGGAGAACGTTAGCTAAGTTGTAGAGGGCTTCCGGATGTAAGGGATTAATGGCGAGACCTTGGCGCAGCATCTTGGCCGCTTCCTCAGGGCGATTCAAATCGCTATAGAGCAGACCCAACTGGCGCCAAGATTCGCCGTGCTGCGGATCCTTTTCCACGGCTTCTTTTAAGATAGCTTCGGCTTTTTGGTACTGGGTTTGGCGGATGTAGAGCGCCCCGAGTTCGCTGCGGGCTTCCATCAAGTCGGGATCCGTTTGAATGGCTTGCAGCAAGGCTTTTTCGGCCTTGTCATAAAAGCCTTGGTTGACGTACAGCCGCGCCAAGAGCTGTAGGGCCGCCGTCGGGGTCGAATCTAGTGCGACGGCTTTTTCAGCTAAAGCTACTGCTTCGGGAATGCGCTGCTGGGTGGCATAGATAGCCCCCAACTTGTAACGAGCTTCGGCATTATCTTGGTCCAACTCCAAGGCGCTTTCGTATTCGCGCACCGCCTCGTCCAATTTTTCAACGCGGGTATAGACATCGCCCAAGCGGATGTGGAGGTCGGCACTGGGCGCAATGCGGAGGGCCTCGCCATAGGCGGCCACCGCATCTTCAACGCGCAAATCTTCGGCGTAAAGATGACCCAAGGCCGCGTGGACTTCCCGGGAAAATGGGTCGCGATCAACGGCCTGCAATAGGATGGCTACCGCCTGATCGAATTCTCGCAGCTCGCGCAGGGCACGAGCGAGATTGATGTAGAACGCAATGTCCTCTGGGGCTTGGCGCACGGCCGCTTGATACGCGGCGATAGCTTCTTCCAAAACTCCATTCTCGTAGTGAATATTGCCCAGATTATTGCTCGTCGCAGCCAAGGTGGAGTCGAGGTCGAGGGCTTTTTGAAAGTGGGCAGCGGCCTCGTCCAAGGCCCCGCGCCGCTGGGCCAACAGCCCCAAGCCATCGTGGGCGAGGGCGTAGTTTGGATCGAGGTCGAGGGCTTTGGCGTAGTTTTGCTGGGCTTCGTCGTAGCGACCGGCTTGCGTATAGGCTACGGCCAAGTTGTAGTAAGCGGGTGGCGCGGTGGGATTTTGGCGGGTGAGGCGGAGGTGCTTTTCCAAGGAGTCGTCATCGGGGTCTTGGGAGCAGGCCGCTCCTAGAAGTAAAAAAACAGCGCAAAGATTGCACAGCGGTCGTGGTACGAGGGAGTTGGTGATCATTTGCAACTCCTTGGCATCAGGGTTTGGATTGAATTATGTGCAGGATCTGATCGGCCGCCACCGCTTCTATTTTTTGCAACGCGCCGTCGGGCCAGCGGATTTCGACTGTGGCCTGAGTGGCTTCTCCTAGGCCAAAGTGGAGACGAGGATCGCTACTCGCAAGATAACTACCGCCCGACTGATGCTCCTTGACTTGGCGCTGCCCACCGGCCGTCACGGCGACGCGGGCGTGCTGCGCGGTGTTCCCCAACTGAATCGTCAACCAGTGCTGCTGGTTGCCCCCGTCGTTGCGCAGGAGGTTGGGGACGGCGGCAACATTGGTCACTAGCAGGTCTAGGTCGCCATCGTTGTCGTAGTCGGCCGTGGCCGAAGCGCGGCTTACCGCCGCCACCGTGAGCGCGGGACCGAGCCTAGCAGAGACATCGATAAAGCGGGTCCCCCGCTGGTTGCAGAGCACCTGATTGGGTTGCGGATAGGCATGGTCGGGGTGTACTTGGGTGATTTTGTCCATGACGTGGCCATTGGCGACAAAGAGATCTAGGTCGCCGTCGTTGTCGTAGTCGAAAAAATTGGTGCCAAAACCCAGCGGTTTGTAGCTGTACTCAGCCAAGCCGGCGCGTTGGGTGATGTCGTAGAATTGCCCCTGCCCATCATTGCCGTACAAGGTGTTGGTCTCTTGGGCGAAATTGGTCACAAAAATATCTTGCAACCCATCATTGTCCCAATCCCCGAACTCCACGCCCATGCCAGCTTCGGCTAGACCGTCCTCGTTGTAGCGCCCCCCAGCGTAGAGGCCGACCTCGGCAAAGCCATTCCCTTGGTTTTGGTAGAGGAAGTTCATCGTGCCGTCGTTGGCCACGTACATGTCGGTGTCGCCGTCGAGGTCGTAATCCGCGAAGGCCACGCCCAAGCCGCGCCCCTTGTGAATGATTCCCATCTCCAACGTCACATCGCGGAATTGGCCGTCTTCGTTGCGGTAGAGCACATCGCCTACCGGATCGTAGAACTTTGGCTCGCAATAGGAGCGGATGCCGCCCTCGGCACAGACGATATTGTTCTCTGGGTCAAACTCCACGTAATTGGTCGCGTAGAGATCCAAATCGCCGTCGAGATCGTAGTCTAGGAAACCGCAACTAGTACCCCACCGGGCATCGGCCCCGCCCACGGCGGCGGTCGCGTCGGCAAAGCTCCCGCCACCCTCGTTGCGCAACAGGAGGTTGGGGCCAACGTTGGTCACGTAGAGATCCAAATCGCCATCGGCGTCGTAGTCAGCTACGGCACAGCCCATGCCGTAGCCGGTGTGCCCAGCTCCCGAGGCAGCCGTCACATCGGTGAAACCGCCAGCGCCAGTGTTGTGGTACAGGCGATTGGTGGGAATTGGATCGGGGCGCTCGCCACTTAGAGGTGCGCCGTTGACCAGATAGAGATCGAGCCAGCCATCGCCGTCAACGTCGAGGAAGGCCGCCCCGGACCCAAAGGTTTCGACGTAGTAGTATTCGCCCGAAAAGCCGTTGTAGTGCTCAAAATCGAGACCAGCCGCTTGGGTTATATCGACCAATTGAATGGGGTTGCAGCTAGGGTCGGCGGTGTCTGGCGGTGGAACCGAGCGGGCTTTGTCCTCGGGTTCTGTTAGGTCTATGGAAGGAGCGGTCACATCGGCTAAGTCGGGAGCAACGTTAAAGTGGGCACTGGGGCGGAAAGGCTGGGCAAAGGTTGCGCCATTAAAGGTCGCCTCCTGTTTGAAGCGACTGTCGACAAAGAACGCTGAAGAGCGAAAGTGGGCACCGACAAAGCGGGCCGGACCGGCAAAGACGATGCGGTGGAAGGAGGCCGTAGCGGAGAAATCGGCTCGCTCGAAATGGGCTGTACTGCGGAAGTAGGCCGCAGTGAACGTGGCGGCTCCCGCAAAGCGGCTTTGCGCGAACAGGGCGTCCTCGCCAAAACGAGCGCCGGCAAATGAAACGGTCGATTGCCACACCGCTTCTTCGAAAGAGACCAGATCGGCAAAGGAAGCATCCTGGAAAGAGGTGGAGCGGACGAACACAGTCTGGTCGAAATAGGTCGCATCCTCAAATTGAGTGCGCTCAAAGGTGGTTTCTCCGTCAAAGTTGGTCTGCTGAAAAAAGGCCGCACCGGAAAACTGGGTGGCCGAAAAATCTACTTTATCGACAAACACAGTCCGTTTGCAATTAGCCGTGTCCACTACGCGGCAGTCGCGGCAGGAAAATCCACTTTCGAGGCGGGCTTCCAGCAGGGAGATCCCCTGTTGGAAATGGGTGCGAACAAAGCTCATCGGTTGTAGAAAAACGGCGCGTTCTAATACTACGGGATTGGTAAAGCGCACGTCCTCAAAGGCGAGCGCTGTGTGCAGGGTGTCGCCGGTCAATTCAAGCGGCCCCTGCACCACAATGCGGTTGTATTCGAGTGTGGTACCGGTAGGGGCTTGTTGGATTGCTGCGGCGAGGTCGCGGGCGAGGATGAGTTGGTAGGCCTTGCCTTCTATGGTCACTTCGTATTGGGCTATCGAGGGCAGAGGAGCTATCAGGAATAGCAAGAAAAGACGATGGACGGATGAGTAAAAGACCATGATTTGCGCAAGCTCGGGATTTTGGCTTTCTGCAGGAATCCATAATATCCAACACAAGGCCGGGGCGGCAAGGCGCAATCGCTTGACATAGGGGGTACATGCTACTTTTTTAACGCCCATCTCAACGCAAAATCACTTTATATAAACGTCCCAATACGTCGAAAATATAGACCATGCTGAATTATCAGGCAGCATTCCTCTTTGCGCTGTGTATTTTTGCGTTCGCTCCCTTAAAAACCGCCCACGCTGAATCTGACACCCCAAGACCGGCAAAAATTCTCAAGCCTTTTCCCGAACCGGCCGCAATCGTCGACCCGCCGTGGTTGGTGCCCCGCCAGCAAGCCCAACTGGAGGCGGCCCAAGCCTACGAGGTCTTTTGCGACTTCTCCTTTACCGACCAACTCAAAGCCAGCGGTATTGAGTTTCGCAATAGAGTGGTAGAGGATTCCGCCAAGGAACATATCCCGGTTCACTACGATCATGGAAATGGACTAGCGGTGGGGGACGTGGATGGCGATGGCCTCTACGACCTCTACTTTACGACCCAAGTGGGAGGCAATCAGTTATGGCGCAATCTCGGCGGGGCGCGCTTTGAAAATTACACCACGCCGAGCCTGGAGTTGGCCGATAAGATCGGGGTGAGCGCGTCGTTTGGCGACATTGACAACGACGGCGATGTCGATCTGTACGCCACGGCGGTGCGGTTGGGCAATCAGCTTTTGATCAACGACGGAACCGGTCGCTTCGAAGATATAACCGAGCATTCGGGCACGGGCTGGCAGGCGCACTCGTCGTCCGGTGAGTTCTTCGACTACAATAACGATGGGTTGCTGGATCTGTTTGTGACCAATGTGGGAATCTATACCAAAGATGAAAAGGGGACGGCAGCGGTCGATCCAACGCGACTGGAGGAGGGGGCGACCTATCAGTACTACCGAGGTTTCAAGGATGCCTTCTCCGGACATTTGAAACCCGAGCGCGCCGAACAGAGTACACTGTTCAAGAACCTGGGACAGCGGGTTTTCGCCGACGTCTCGCGCGAAGTGGGATTGTTGGATTCAAGCTGGTCGGGAGATGCCAGTCCGGTAGATTTCAACGGAGACGGCTGGCAAGACCTCTACGTACTCAATATGCAGGGGCATGACTCCTACTACGAGAATGTGGCAGGGCAGCATTTCGTTAAAAAGAGCCGCGCGGTATTTCCCAAAACGCCGTGGGGTTCGATGGGAATCAAGGCCTTCGACTACGACAACGACGGTCGGCTGGACCTCTTCGTCTCCGATATGCACTCCGATATGAGCCAGCCGGCAGGGCCTTGGGACGAAAAACTCAAGTCGTATATCCAATATCCAGACGATTTTTTGCGCAGCGAGGGATTAAGTATCTTCGGCAATGCCTTTTACCACCACCTAGACGGGGGGCAGTTCGAAGAAATCTCCGATCTAATCGGTGCTGAAAATTATTGGCCGTGGGGGTTGAGCAGCGGCGATCTCAACGCCGATGGCTGGCAGGATGTGTTCGTGGCTTCGAGCATGAATTACCCCTTTCGCTATGGGATCAACACCGTCTTGCTCAACGACCAAGGACGCGGCTTCCTCGACAGCGAGTTTGTGTTAGGAGTGGAACCGCGACGCGACAATCGCACCGCGCAGCCGTGGTTTGCCCTCGACTGCGACGAGGCGGATTTAAAGCACAAGCGCTGCGAGGGGCAGGAAGGGGGCTTGCTGGTGTACGGCGCATTGGGGACGCGCTCGTCGGCGCTGTTCGATGTGGAGGGCGATGGCGATCTCGACATTGTGACCAATGAGTTTAACGGGGTGCCGCTGGTCTTGCTCAGCGACCTGAGTCAGCGTCGGACGGTGCGCTATGTCGAAGTAGTACTGGTGGGTAAATCGTCCAATCGAGATGGGTTGGGCGCGGTGGTCGCAGTGGAGGCCGGCGATCAGGTATCTACCCAAGTGCAGGATGGGCAGTCGGGGTATCTGTCGCAGAGCGTTTATGGACTCTACTTTGGCTTGGGAGAGGCAGCGGCGGTGGATCGCCTAACGGTGCGCTGGCCCTCAGGTCAGGAGCAGACTTTGGACGGCCCCATCCAGACAAATCAGCGACTCACCATAGAGGAACCTTAGAAGCCTCCTTAACTAGCGGCTAGGTTAGAGCATCCCTTCCCTAGCCCTTCTCGCGCACGGTTACAGTCTCTAAAAAAGAGCATTCAGTGTGGAAGAACGCGATCGGGACCTAGAGCAGTCTGAACAAAAGGCGCTCTTGGTCCTGTTCTTTTTTTCGGGGGTCAGCAGCTTAGTCTATCAAGTCGTGTGGGCGCGGATGCTAACCGTGGTCTTCGGCACCACTCTACTGGCTACTAGCACCGTACTCAGCGCCTTCATGGCTGGCCTAGCCTTGGGTAGCTGGGTTTTGGGGCGGTATATCGACCGCTGCAAACACCCCCTGCGGATTTTTGCCGCGCTAGAAGTCGGCATCGGTCTTTTTGCCCTTTTCTTTCCCAGTATTAGTGCGAATTTGGGCAATGCCTACGGTGCTCTAGTGGGTTTACAGGGAAACTTCTATCTCTTTTCCCTAGCCCGCTTCGGCCTTTGCTTTGCCTTGCTCCTGATCCCCACGGCACTGATGGGGGGCACCCTACCAGTCATGGCCAAGTTTGCGGTGCGGCGGCTGGGCAGGTTAGGTGGCCGGGTCGGACAGCTCTATGCGATCAACACGCTGGGCGCAGTCGTCGGGGTGTTGGCGGCGACCTTCGGACTAATGGAAGGGTTGGGTCTGCGAGGGACGACGCAAGCCATCGCTGTGGTGAATTTCTTGGTCGCAGGCGCAGCTTGGCTGTGGGGGGGGCAACGAGCCGTCGGCGTCGATGAAGGGACGGCAACAAAAGAAACCGCGCACTCCGACCGCGTTCTGTGGGGCGTGCTGGTCGGCTTTGCTATCTCCGGTTTTGCCGCCCTAGGCTACGAAGTGGCGTGGATGCGGCTCTTGATGGTGAGTTTCTCCTTCAATTCACACTACGAGTTCAGCATTGTATTGGTGGCCTTTTTGAGTGGATTGGCCTTGGGGGGATGGCTGGGCAGTCGGTTACTCTCACGGCGGCCAGATTTGCTCTCGATTTTTATCGGTATCCAGTTTTTGATCGGCGCGTGCGGTGCTCTGTCCGTGTTGGCCTTTGCCCATTTGTCCGTCCTCGTGGAACCGATCCAGCGGGCGGACTCGTGGTGGATGTCGAGGACGGGCGTGTTTTTTACGGCCGTCGCCATCATGTTGCTACCGACCGTGGCGATGGGGGTTATCTTTCCGCTGGTCGGCCAAATCTACACGCGACAACTGGCGCGTCTGGGGCGCGGCATAGGGGACATCGGCGCTGTCAACAGCTTGGGCGCGGTTGGGGGAGCCTTTGTGACGGGGTTTGTGCTGATCCCGCTGCTAGGGACCGAGTGGAGCGTCAAGGTACTAGCCGCGTTGAATGGCTTGGTTGGCCTGACCCTCGCCTTGATTAGCCAGCAACGCAAGCGGCTGGTCTGGTGCGGGGCGGCGGGTTTAGCACTCCTGCTAGTCCTAGTGCCCTCGGATGTGCTGCGGCGCATTGCGGAGCCAGCGGCCGTCAACCGAGAACTGGTGTTTTACCAAGAGGGAGCCGAGGGCGTCATCACCGTCGAACAACAAACCGATGGTTTCCGCAAAATGGCGCTCAATGGGGGCGGGCAGGTGCCGACCGACTACAGCTCGCTGCAAATTTTCCGCCTCCTGGGCCATTTGCCCCTACTCCTGCATCCCGATCCGCAAGAGGTGTTGGTCGTCTCCTTGGGCGGCGGCATCGCCTTAGGGGGCGCAGCCCAGTACGAGCCGCGCCGCATTACTTGCGTTGAGTTGGTACCGGAAGTGATAGACGCAGCCCGGTTGCACTTTGGCGAATTCAATCACCACGTGCTCGAGAATCCGACTGCGTGGAATATCGAGTTAGTTATCGACGACGGCCGGAATTTTCTCCTCTCCAGCCGCGACACCTATCAAATCATCACTGGGGACGCCACCCATCCAACGAGCGCCGATAGCTGGGTGCTCTACACAAAGGAATTTTACGAGTTGTGCCGGGCACACCTGAGCACCGATGGGATCATGGCTCAGTGGCTGCCCTTTCACGGCCTGCCGCCATACGACTACAAGACCATCGTGCGGACCTTTCAGCACGTCTTTCCCCACGCCACCTTGTGGCGCTCGAACAACTACTCGATCATGGTGGGGACCATGCAGCCGCAGGCGATTGATTGGGAGCTGCTCAACGAGAAGATGGCACCGCCGCGAGTGTATCGCAGCCTAGAAGACATAGATATGGGGAACGTATTTGCGCTCTTGAACAGCTTAGTGATGGACGAGGTCGCCCTGCGGCGTTATGTGAGGAAGGGTCCGCTCAACACCGACGACCATCCCTATATCAGCTTTGTCAGTCCAAAGGGCTACAGCAGCGGCTCGTGGGAGGTGTTAGAAGATTTGGCTCCATACCGCACCTCGGCTCTGTCGCTGCTGACGGCACCCTCTGCTACAGTACGGGAAACAATAGAGGCATATTTCAAGGCTGGCGAGCACGCGCTCGAGGGGGATATCATGCGGCTGCAAAACCGCGATCGGGCCGCAGTAAGAGCCTACCAGCACGCGCTCCAGGTGAATCCCGAGGACAGATCTTCGGCCTATTTCCTCGAACTGCTGGCTGAGCAACTTATCCGGCGACCGCCCCAAGACGAATAGGGTCTATGAGTCAATTCATCGCCAGCGATAAAAGATGGGTGCCGTATCGGGCCTTGCTCGTCGGCGCTTTGATGGCCGTGGTGATCAACACGGTTTTTCCCTATGGCCTCTTGGTGATGGGGACTCTCGATTGGACCGGGGATTTCATCGCTCTGAGCGCGATTTTCCTCCTTTTTCTCCTGCTATTAGTCAATATTCCGCTCAAGTGGCTCGGGCGCAAATGGAGCTTATCGGCCCAGGAGCTAGTGGTGATCTACGCCATGATGGTCGCAGCTTCGGCGATTCCCTCCACGGGGGTCACAGCGCAATTGGTCCCCTTTTTGGCCGGGGTCTATTACTATGCCACGCCCGAAAACAACTGGGCCGAACTGCTCCATCCCCATATCCAGCCGTGGCTGGCACCGCAAGACCCGATGGCGGTCAAGTACTTCTACGAAGGGTTGCCCCAAGAGGTAGCCATCCCTTGGGG